>NZ_JBQSXN010000028.1:0-35541 GCF_052378235.1 Psychrobacter sp. AOP3-A1-26 | reverse complement strand
TGAACCTGTTGTTGAGCCTGATGAAAATGATTCTCAGTTAATATCGCAGCCTGATGACCCACGTACTTTGCTACGCTGTGCACCGCAAGAATTGGTAGGTGAGTGGACACCAGAGAAATGGGATTATTGGTTACAAACGGCTCGTGAGGCGGGTAGTTTGGCTTCAGATGAATTGGCACTCGCACGGCAAGGTATGATGACAGGTAACTGTAATGGTCAAGCTATCTTTGTCACTGCTGTAGATAGCAAGCATTTGCAAGCAACTTTCGAACAGCTAGCTGCAACTTTGCAAGAACAATTCACGCAGGCTGATATTAGCTTACAAATCGATGGCAGCGTCATGCAAGCTGAAGATAAAACACCTGAACGCCGTCAAAAGAAACGACTGGAACAAGCCAAAACTATGGCAGAGTCAAAATTGCTCAATACACCCGTGATGCAGTATTTGACTGAACGCGGCGAAGGAAGAATGGGTAACGTTCAGTTATATTAAACAATCAAAAAAACCATTGTTAATATAACTTAAAAGTCTGTATAATTGTTAGCAACAATGTTCATATAAAATATCAAGGTGATGCTAGTCTATCGTCTTGATATTTTTGTTTTTATTGCTAATTAAAGTGATAGGCGCAGATGGAAGAGATGTTTTTATTAACTGTGAGAACGTCCAAAATTCGTTATAATGGTTAAGTTATATTAATAAATGAAACGCAGCTTAGGTGAAAGTATGTTGGATAATTTACGCGGTATGGCTGTGTTCGCCAGTGTGGTCGGACATGGTTCTTTTAGTGGTTCAGCTCGTGAGCTTGGTATTACCACCAGTGCAGTCAGTCAGCAAATTCGCTCTTTAGAAAACGAGCTGGGTGTGGTGTTATTGCATCGCTCAACTCGAAAGTTGAGCTTAACAGAAGCTGGTGAAAGTTTTTATGAAGCCGCAAAGGATGTGGTCAGCGCCGCTGAGCAAGGCCGAATCAAAGTCAATCAACTGCGTGATGAGCTGGCTGGTAGCTTACGGGTGGCGACAACACCTGAGCTTGGCGTGCACCATATTTTGCCCGCTTTATCGACTTGGATGTCAGCGCACGACGACCTAAGTATTACTTATTTCGCAGACAATAATTATATTGATATGATTGATGAGCGTATCGATATTGCGGTACGTATGAGTCCCAATATTAATGATTCAACGTTGAGTAATCATCCGTTATCGGATGTACGTCAAATGTTGGTCGCTTCACCACAATACTTGCGTCAGCATAAGAAAATTGAAACTCCCAAAGATTTGGCAGACCATCAACTGATTTGTATTGATATTATGAAGGATGCCAATCAAATTGAGCTTACTCAGACTGAGACGGGTAAAAAAACACGTATTAAAATGAACTCACGTATCCATACCAATAACGTCTTCATGGCAATGACTATCGCCAAAGAAGGTCACGGTATCCTTAGAATGATGGAAATGGATGTCAAAAAAGAATTGGAATCTGGCAATTTAGTAGAAGTCTTGACCGGCTACCAGATGCCAAGTTTCGTACTATATGCTGTCACCTTAAATCGTGAACAGCAGCCTGCGAAAATTACGCGCTGCTTAGAAGTATTAAAAAAATACTTTCATGCCAATTAAGTTTAGCTTTACCTAATCTTACTTTTAAGGTAGCAGAAAAAAAGCCTATAGATAATATGTCTATAGGCTTTTTTATTTTCAAGCTTGGATTGAATCAGCGGCTTAAAATGATGGTTTCAATAAGTCAACCAAACGTTCAACCACTTGTGCGCTTTCATCACGGCTCATATTGAGCGGCGGCAATAAACGAATGACGTGACCACCAGTGACGTTAATAATCAGTTTTTGCTCATCACGGGCGCGATCAACCAATTGGCTACAATCCAACTCTTTAGGCAAAGCAATCCCAATCATCATTCCAGCACCGCGGCTACTGACGCCATATTGTCCCAGCACATCGACCATGCTGTCGCGAATAAACTGTCCTTCAGTGACTGCATTATCCATCACATCGCTATTTGTGAGCACTTCATAGACGCTATGGACCACACGGCTGGCTAATGGCGTGCCACCATAAGTTGAGCCATGACTACCGGCACCGAACAAACCATTAGCGCGACCGCGCACCATGCAAGCACCTACTGGGAAACCATTACCTAAGCCTTTTGCGGTCGTCAATACATCAGGGCGAGCATTGCTATGTTGATAAGCGAAATACTTACCAGTACGGCCGTTGCCTGTCTGTACTTCATCAAGCATAAATAGCCAGTTATGGGCATCACACTCTGCTTGTAACTCTTCTAGATAAGTAAAACCATTAGCTGCTGTATTGAGACCGCCTTCACCTTGAATGGGCTCTACAAAAATGGCGCAAATCTCATCATGGTCTTGAGCTGCTTGCTTAATCGCGGCAATATCACCAAAGGGCACACGGATAAAGTCATCATCCAAGGTGTAAAAGCCTTCGCGCGCTTTAGGATTGGCAGTGGCAGATAGCGATAATAGCGTACGTCCGTGGAAAGATTGTTCCATCACGATGACTTTTGGGCGTTTAAACCCTTGCTGATTGGCATATAAGCGCGCCAATTTTAATGCCGCCTCGTTTGCTTCCGCGCCACTATTGGCAAAGAATACACTGTCCATTTGTGCTGCGTTACACAACGCTTCACCAGCGCGCTCTTGCCAGTCGATACCAAATAGATTGCTGGTATGCACCAAAGTAGCCGCCTGCTGTTGAATAGCGTCAGTGACTTGAGGGTGGCAATGACCTAGTCCGCATACGGCAATACCGGTCAGCGCATCTAAGTAAGGGGTATCATCTTGGGTATACAGCCAACTGCCTGAACCGCGTGTAAAGCTGATGGGTTGGCGGCTATAAGTGGGCATCAGGTAAGTAGCAGACATATAAAACATCCTTAAGATGATAAGTTAATAAAGAAAGAGGTTATAGTTCGTCAGAAAAAGGCGTGGTTTCTGCAGGTAAAGTGTAGTCTTCATTTGCCCACGCGCCTAAATCAATAAGTTTGCAATGATGACTACAAAATGGCTTATATTTATTGTCCTGCCATGCGGTCTGAGTACCGCAGCGTGGACAAGGATAAGTCTTAGGTGAAGTGTTCGGGGTAGATTCAGTCATAGTAAGGGGGGAAGCATCCTAATATCATTAACGAAAGCAGTAAATTGACTATATAATAGCATGTGGCCGAATAATGGCAAAAGACAAATACCTTAAGGATAGTAGATGACTGATAATATCGAGCTTACGCATCAGCAACAGCGTGCGTTTCAACCAGAGAAGCTTTCGGCACCGCGTGATTTTATTATGCCAAACATAATTAACAAGAATAAGAATAATAGTCCTTTGATATTAGAAATTGGTGCAGGGAAGGGTAAGCACGCGCTTAGTTTTGCCGCAAAAAATCCTGATAAGCATTTGATTGCAATTGAACGTACGCGCAATAAATTTGACGCTTTCGCCAAACTGGCGGTGTTACAAAATTTACCGAACCTAAATGCAATCCATGCTGATGCGATTGCATGGATTGTACATGCCATTGCACCCAACATCCTGGCTAAGTTATTTATTTTGTATCCTAATCCTGAGCAGCATAATCCCAATCAGCAGTGGTTAAATATGCCATTTTTTGAGTTTCTATTATCGCGCTTAAAAGTAGGCGGCGAGATAACCTTAGTAACCAATATCGAAGCCTATATGGACAATGCAGAGCATCAAGCCACCAAGCTATGGTGCTTACCAAATACTCGTGGTCAGGTGTCAACTGACAGTCAGCGTACGCACTTTGAAGTGAAGTATCTAGCAAGGGGAGAGATCTGCTGGGAGCTTAATATGCGTAAGCCAGAGGGTTATAAAACAAGGTTCGATAATTGGCAGATTAATATGACAGATGACCATAAGAAATAGCCTAAGCGAATAAAATCAAAATTAAAAAAACCGCCCCTAAAGGACGGTTCAAAAATTACACAACCTTTTAATACTATAAATAAAGTTTAACTAATTTATTAGAATCAGTATGCGTGTCAAGAACTGTTAAAAAAGTATATGCGCCGATAAACTTTCGACTAATAAACATAAATTCTTTTGGCGGAAGATTAAACTCAAAAGATTGCATAGCCTGTGTTGCCTCAGTTGAAAGGCGAGCATGCAATTTACTGTTTGCCCAAATATAACGATACTGCTCATCCAAACATTCAGCTGGGATATCGGGGTTTGTAGCTGGATCACTAAAAGGTTCAGTCGCTAATAAGAATAACGAAGCGATATCAGAACGTACTTTATCACTCATATCGTCAAAGAAGTCATAGCCAGTCATAGCTAATATCATCGCTTGGTGGTCATGATGGTAGCCAGCCTTTAATAATCCATGAGCAATGGTCAATAGGTTGTCGTCAAACTGACGGATAGCACCAAAATCAAGTAATACTAATTTATCCGTATTATCTTCGTTGTCACTAACACGAACCGAATAGTTGCCAAAATTGGGGTCCGTTTGCATTTCACCCCACACGAAAATTTCTTGCATCATGATTTCAATAGCCGCTTGGCCAATCGCATTACGGCGCTCGTGGGGCAATAATTGCAGTGCGTCAGAGACGATACTGATACCTGGCTCATAAGACATGCAGAGTAGGCGTTTTGTTGAATAAGTACGGTTGATTTTGGGCACCACATAACGTGGATCATTGCTTAAGCGCTCATAAAAACGTTCTGTAGTAGCGGCTTCTGCTTCGTAATCGACTTCATGATGGAGTAGGTCGCGTATTTCCTCAAACCAAGCGTCGAGCGCACGCGTCTGCGGGACAATATTGCTCACTCTCAATAATTGCTTAAATAACGCAAGGTCAGAGTTGATAGCATCAGCCACACCCGGATATTGAATTTTTAACACAACTTGCTCGCCAGTTGCAATTACTGTAGCGCGGTGAACTTGAGCAAGAGACGCTGTTCCGATAGGAATTGTATCAACGTCTAACTCTTTCAACTTTTCACCTAATAATTGGCGCAGGGTTTGTTCCATTGTTGGCCATGATAAGGTAGCCGTATCATCGTTCAGCGTTTGCAAAGCACGCGTGATTTCTGGTGGCAATATATGTTCGCCATAAATCGCTAACATTTGACCAATTTTGACAACCGAACCTTTTAGCTTACCTAGCTCTTCTGCGAGATAATTTGCTTGTGCTTCCATAAACGCTTGGTTACGTGCTGTGCGTGCTTCTTTATTTAAGAACATGCCTGACACGCTATTACCAGCCCAACGGCGACCAATATTTAAAGACGTTTTGGCAATCGACATTCGACGCTCAAACCCTGAGGTTTTTAAGTTGTCGATTGATTGCTTATTATTAGAAGGTTTAGACGTATCATTTGCCATAAATATAATCATTCATCCGGTTGGTATTGATTTGTGGGTTCGAAACCTACAATACAAGAGAGATGTGATGCACGGGTACAAAATTGTATCATATAAAGTGCATTTGGTTGATGAGCCTAAGCATACTGACCACAGTTAGTTTGTAAGCTAACTTATGATCGTGACTATTGTAGTCTTTTAGATTCTAAAACGGTGGTGTTCAATCTCATTAACTACTTTTATGCTCATTCTAACATTAAGCAACTGACTATAGATTTATATACGCTGGTTTGAACAGAGCTAACAATCTAAAATAAGTTTGCTGTAATTCAGCTATATTAAAAATAGACATCAAAAGTGATAGCAAAAATAAGACCTAGCATTATGCTAGGTCAAATAATAAGAATTCAGTATAACTTAACCAATCAGTAAGATTGAGCGACTACTTATTTTAGTTAATTTCTAATGATTTATGATGCGTCTTCACGGGTAATAGCGTGATGCCCAATATCGCGGCGGTAGTGCGCGCCATCAAAACTAATCGCACCGGTAACTGCTAATGCTGCTTGCTGTGCATCTGAAATATTATCTGCTAAGGCTGTCACGCATAATACACGTCCACCATTGGTTACCACTTCCTTCTCATTGCTTAATGCTTCGTTAGAAAGCGCATGGTCATTAGAGAACGCCGTGCCAGCATGGAAAACCTTTACGGTTTCTTGATTATCAGCATCTAGTTCTGGCAAGCCTGAAATAACATCACCTTTTGACGAGGTTTCAGGATAGCCTTTTGAAGCAACGACAATACCAAGAGCAGGGCGCTCATCCCAGTTGGCTTTGGCAGGTAATCGCCCTTCTAACCCTTGCGTGACCAAATCAACCATCGACGACTGCAGACGCATTAAAATAGGCTGGGTTTCTGGATCACCAAAACGGCAGTTAAACTCAATCACATAAGGGTCGCCTGCATCATCAATCATGAGGCCAGCGTATAAAAACCCAGTGTAAGGGTGACCAGCAGCGTTCATCGCATCAACCACGGGCTGAATCACTTGCGCCATGACTTTTTCATGCACTTCTTGAGTAACGACTGGTGCAGGAGAATACGCACCCATACCGCCAGTATTTGGTCCAGTATCGCCTTCAAACGCACGTTTATGATCTTGGCTGGTTGCCATTGGTAAGATGTTTTCGCCATCTATCATACAGATAAAGCTGGCTTCTTCACCTTGTAAGAACTGCTCGATAACCACACGGCTACCAGCATCGCCAAATTTATTGTCGGCAAGCATATCATCGATTGCTTCATGCGCTTGCTCAATCGTTTCTGCAACGATAACGCCTTTACCTGCTGCAAGGCCATCCGCTTTAATAACAATAGGTGCGCCTTGCTCATCAATATAAGCCTTTGCTGCGGCTGCATCGGTAAAACCCTGATAAGCGGCCGTTGGAATATTGTTGCTTTCCATAAACTCTTTGGCAAAAGTTTTTGAGCCTTCTAACTGTGCACAATAAGCAGTTGGCCCCCACGCTTTAATACCAGCATCACGGCAAGCATCAACAATACCAGTAACTAAGGGCGCTTCTGGCCCAACGATGACCATATCAATGGCGTTGTTCTTACAAAAATCGATGACCGCACTGTGTTCATCAGTACTGCTACTGCCTGAGCTCTCTAAAGTGACGTTTTGGCATTTAGGTTCAAGGGCAGTACCCGCATTACCAGGCGCAACATAGATATTTTGTACGTTATCGTCTTTCGCACACTGCCATGCTAGTGCGTGTTCGCGACCACCTGAGCCAATCACCAAAATATTCATCATACGTCTTGCCCTTAGCATTAAAGTTTATAATGAGTGAGTCACACACTCTTAAATATACTGGCATATTCTAACAAAAAACTCGTAGCGATTGCCATGAGTATCCACCTGCCAGCAAGTATTAGACTACATTAGAGGCTTATTATCTCATTATTAAAGGTTATCGACATATTGCTAATCTATGAAATGATTTTGTAAGCTTTAGCTATGGCAATAGGTGCGTTACACTCTTAACAGGGAAGTGATGAAATAAGATTCATGACCCTTCATAACCAAAAGGATTGGTGTTATGTCAAACACTTCGCATACGGACCAAAAATGTGCTAATACAAATAATCTGAAAAATAAAATGGATACAGAACCAATGAACACAGAATCATTGCTGCGCGAACGTTTCTTAGAGTATATCCCCGCTGCGCATCAGGCGCATTTTGATGAAAAAGTTGCCCATGAAGACATTGAGCGACTGATGAGTCTAACCGACACAAAAACGATGATCTGGCATTTATACCAGTCAGAGTCAGATAACCAAAACCAGCTACATTTAAAGCTATACGGGAGTCAGCAGCCAACCACGTTGTCCGATATATTGCCAGTCCTTGAAAACTTTGGTGTATCAGTCATAACCTCAAAAAATTATATCTTTGATGTAGCAGAGCAACCAGTTTGGATGCAAGAGTATGAGCTTATCTTAGCTCATGTAGATACTGTTGATATGCAGGTAGTACGCAGTCAATTCGAAGACAGCTTGCAGGAAATATGGGCCGGGCGCGTTGATAATGACAGCTTTAACGAGTTGGTACTGACGACTAAGCTCGATACTTACGAGGTAGTCGTACTACGTGCTCTGTCGCGCTATATGCACCAAGCGCGCGTAGGATTTTCCATTCGTTATATTAAACAAACAATGATTAAAAATAGTGCGATAAGTGTACTATTGGCTGAATTGTTTGATGCAAAAATGAATCCTGAGTACGGTGCTGCAAGCGACGAGACTCGTACTAAAAAGATAGCACAGATTCAAGAACAAATTACGACTGTATTAACCGCCATTGATAGCCTAGATGAAGATCGTATCTTGCGTTGGTATCTAGACTTGATTAATGCGATGGTACGAACGAACTTCTATCAGGTAGACAATGAGGGTCAACGTAAAGACCGGCTGTCCTTTAAGTTCTTGGCAGCAGAGATTCCTAACTTACCAAAACCCAAGCTGATGTTTGAGATATTTGTTTATTCACCGCGTGTTGAAGCGGTACACATGCGTGGCGGTAAGGTCGCTCGTGGTGGCTTGCGTTGGTCCGATCGTATTGAAGATTTCCGTACAGAAGTCCTTGGTCTTGTTAAAGCACAAATGGTCAAAAATGCGGTGATTGTACCGGTTGGCTCAAAAGGCAGTTTTATCGTTAAAACAAAAACGATGGCCGATGGTCGTGAAGCCTTCCAAGCGGAAGGCGTTGCTTGTTATCAGGCGTTCCTACGCGGCATGCTGGATGTAACAGACAATATCATTGATGGAAAAATTGTCCCGCCAGCTAATACCGTGCGTCATGATGAAGATGATCCGTACCTAGTTGTCGCGGCGGATAAAGGCACAGCAACCTTCTCTGATATCGCCAATGCGTTATCAAGCGAGTATAACTTCTGGCTTGATGACGCCTTTGCTTCTGGTGGCTCGGTCGGTTATGACCATAAAGCGATGGGTATCACAGCACGCGGTGGTTGGGAGTCGGTCAAACGTCACTTCCGTATGCGCGGTATGGACATTCAAAATCGTGATGATTTCACCGTCGTTGGTATCGGCGACATGAGTGGTGACGTATTTGGTAACGGTATGCTCAGATCTACGCATACCAAATTGGTCGCCGCCTTTAACCATTTACATATTTTTATTGATCCAAACCCAGATACTGTAGTATCTTTCGCAGAACGCGAGCGTTTATTTAAACTGCCGCGCTCAACGTGGGAAGATTATGAACAAGCACTGATCAGCCAAGGTGGCGGCGTGTTCTCGCGCCAGGACAAAGTAATCACTATTAGCCCTGAGATGAAAGCAATTTTTGATATTGCTGATGACAGCTTAGCACCTAATGAGCTGATTAGTGCATTATTGAAATCACCAGTTGACCTCGTTTGGAATGGTGGTATTGGTACTTACGTGAAAAGTGCTAATGAGACCCATGCAGATGTTGGAGATCGTGCCAACGATGCGGTACGTGTCAATGGCGGCGAGCTACGTACCGCGATCGTCGGCGAAGGTGGTAATTTGGGCTTTACTCAGCAAGGTCGTATCGAATACGCACAAACAGGTGGGCGCATTTATACCGATGCTATCGATAACTCGGGCGGCGTTAACTGCTCAGACCATGAAGTGAATATCAAGATATTACTGGGTAAAGTGGTCGAACAAGGCGATATGACTTTAGAGCAACGTAATGAATTGCTTGAGAGCATGACGGATACGATAGCAGAATTGGTACTACGCCAAAACTATCTACAACCTCAAGCCATTGAGCTTAGTCAGATTCGCGCTGCAGCAAACCTGAGCGATCATCAACGTATCATTCAAATGTTAGAGAATGAAGGGCGTCTTGACCGTGCTATTGAGTATCTACCATCAGATGATGAGATTACCAAACGTCAAAAAGCGGGAACAGGCTTAACCAATCCTGAGCTGGCCATCATTATGGCCTATGGCAAAATGTGGGTTTATGACCACTTATTATCATCAGACTTACCCGATGCGCCGTACTTCATCAATGAGTTACGCCAATACTTCCCTGATGAGCTTGCCGCGCGATTCTTTGATGAGATGACTGAGCACCGCTTACATCGTGAAATTATCAGTACCTATTTGACCAATAATCTGGTCAACCGCTTAGGTATCGAAATCATCTTCCGCTTATTTGAGGAAACCGGACAAACACTTGCCACTATTGCTCGTAGTTATGCGATTGCCCGCGATGTGTTCCACGTCTCAAAAGCTTGGGAGCTTTTAGAGTCTCTTGATAACCAAGTAGATGCGACGTTATTGCTGGAGCTTGAGCTCAATCTGCGTGATGCCCTCGAAAACGGGGTGATTTGGTTTATCAATACCTTTGGTCAAGATCTACAAGTGGCCGATATGATTAACCGCTTTGAAGACAGTGTCGAAAATCTGACTAAATCAGGTGGCTTTATTGAGCAACAATTCTCAGAATATTTGCAAAAAGACACCACCAGTCTGATGGAAGAAGACGGCCTTTCTGCTACTGATGCTGCCATGTTTGCGATGTTGCCATACCATGTTGATGCACTCGATGCCGCATTATTGGCAGAGCAGTACGAGCGGCCAGTTGATGAGATTGCAACCTTATATTTTGAGGCCTATCATGTTTTACAACTCGATTGGATGATGAATAATACTGCCAACTTACCGCAGCAAGATTACTGGGATCGCCGTGCCCGCCGTGCACTGGTCAAAGAAGTGTCTCGCAGTTTAGGTATGCTGATGGATAATTTATTAGGTCAACCTAATGCCAAACAGGCCTTTGATGATTGGAAGTCACGGCATGCCAGCCAGCTTGAAGCTATCGGCGCCGAGATGGGGAAACTCAATGGTCTTTATAATAGCAGTGATGACAATCAAGTCGGCTTATCAACATTATCCGTTATGATGAGTGAGCTCAGTAGTTTAATCACTAAATAAGAGTCACTAAATAGAAATAGAAAAAGCCATCTTCATATATGAAGATGGCTTTTTATTTTGTTATGCTACTAATCTAACTTTATTAAGGACTTTAAACGCAGCATTTTGCCGTCTTTTTCTACCCAAACCTTATCTGCATCGTCGCGATAGCTATCAAATTGAGGTTTTAGTATCACATCGCCGTTATCATCAACAATCCCAAACTTGCCAGCTTGTTTATAAGTATAAAACTGATGGTATAGCAGCTTTCTAATCGGTGCATCCGATGAGAGGATTAACTTGCCACCCGCATCGATAATCTGGGCGCTAATAATATCTTCTTGGATATCTTCACTCATGCCAGTCGCTGTGCTGCCAGCCATTAAAGTGCTGCGTAAAAAAAGTGGGGGACTGATATTGTTATTAAAAGTTTCAATATGTTGATTGGCGGCAAAAGGAATGATGACTTCACTGTTTTGATTAATAAGCGCCGTTTTATCTTTTAAGTCTACCTGTAAGTATAAAGGCTCGCCAGTGCAGGCATTTAACGGCTGGATTACCTCGTATTGCGGCATCACAGTCCAATAACCTCGATCATCAAGCAGTCCAGTAAGCTGTTTCTCATTAGTAATAATAAAATAATCTTGGTCGTAATCAGAGTCATAATGTGCGTGCTGGATACGAGCGTCCGTCAGTTTATAAATCCAGTCGCCATGACGATTAATAATACCCTGTTTGGTTTTGCCGCTTGATGATTCGGCGCTGACAATAAAGCTGGTTGCTATATCAGGTTCAGTTTGAATAGCATTATATTCAAAAGGTACGATAATCTTGCCAGCCGCATTGATAACACCATATTTACCGTCTTGCTTAGCGATGACGTATTTATCCATCACTATATAAGCATCAGACAAATTATCCATGACGATATTACCGCTTAGGTCTTGCAGCTGCGACGACCCATCGTCTTGTTCGATTAGCTTGCCAGCAAAAGGCTTATTGTTTTCGATACGCTCAAAATAACTACTCGGTAAATAACCGGCACAATTAATCGTTGCATAAGCTGGGCTGATAGCACTGATAGATATTGCGACAACAGATAAAACCGTTAACAATGCTAAGCTAGTAGGGTTTATAGCTATTTTCCCAAAGCCTCGTTTAATATTAAAACGATTGGTATCAATACCCATAGCAATATCCTTTTATCTCAATTTTAATCAGCTGCTTTATTCAATATTACGCCAAATCACGACGCCTTTTCATGAGTGACTCGGCGACAGCCTTGACCGCTAATTTGGCTAAAACCACCAGAGAGTTTTTCAACTTTAATCTGGGTCAAAATACGATCCTTTAATGCTTGAACGTGAGAGATAATTCCAATCAATTTACCTTCTTGCTGCAAGCTGGTTAATGTATCAAGGGCAATATCTAGTGACTCTTCATCAAGCGTACCAAAGCCTTCATCCAAAAATAATGAATCGACGCGAATATTATGACTGGCCATCTGCGATAAACCGAGTGCTAAAGCAAGACTGATAATAAAGCCTTCACCACCGGATAAGTTTTTGGTACTGCGAATATCGCCGCCTTGGTAGTTATCAATGACATTAAGCTCAAGCGGATTGCTGTCATCATGAATAAGTAAATAGCGGTCACTCATCTTTTGTAATTGACTATTGGCATGATTGATCATCACCTGAAAGGTTAAACCTTGCGCGAAGGTACGGTACTTTTTACCATCAGCTGAGCCAATCAATGTATGCAGTTGCTGCCAGACTTGCAGCTTTTGTTTTTGCTCGTCGATGGCGCTGATCTGTGCCGCTTGCTCACCTTTTTGGCTGGTATTGTCCTTGAGCTTTTGGTCAATCGCGCCGATTTGCTGATTTAGCTGATCAATATCGCTTTGGGTCTGATGGTGCTGTACCGTAATCTCTTTTTGGCTTTGATCCGTCAAAGGTGTCGCCAGTTTTTTGTCTAGCGCGTGCTGGGTGCTATCTAGTTGTGACTTGGTATGTTGCACAGCACTCTCAATAGACTGTTTACGTTGACTTAAATCGTCACGTTGCTCTTTTGCTAGGCGTGCATTGATAAACTCTGCTTCATCTACGAACTGTGACTCTGAGAGTAGGTCAGTAAAGGTGCTTTGCTGAGCATTCATTGTAGTAGCCGCAGACTGTAACTCTGTGTCCAGCTGTTGTTTTCTAAGCTTTAATTGCTCTAATACCTGCTGCACAGTATCCAGCTGTCTTTGTGCTACTACTTGCTTGGCTTTAGCGTCATCAACAGCACTACGTAACTGGTCTTCTTCATTTTTTGGATCTTTATCTGCAAAAATCTCTTTTCTATCTCTAATGGATTGTTCGATAGCATTTGTTTTATGAGCGATGAGGTTCTCTAGTTCATTGAGCGCTGTTTCATCATTGGTAAGCTGCGATTGTTTGCTCTCAATGTGTGCAACCAAGCTACTAAGGGTATTGGTCAGTTGTTGTTGGCTGCTACTTTGCTCATTGTAATATTGTTTTAACTGCTTCAAAGCATTACGTTGTGCACGCAATTTGTCAAGATGGCGGTCATAATCGACTTTATCTAGTACTTCTTGCGCATTGATACTATTACCCAGTTGCTCAAGTGCGGATTGAACGTCTGTTACTGTCAGCTCCGTCATTAAATAGCTTTGGTGTTTATCCGCAGGATACTTATCCACCAAAGATGAAATAGTGGTCATCATGGGTGTTAGTTCAGAAAAATTAACAGCTTTCTCATATTCGATGCTCTCAACTTTTTGAGCATTAAGCTTGATATCAGTTGTCAGGCTACTTATGTCGCTAATAAGCGCTTGTTGTTGTTTTTCATCGGCCTCGATAGCAGTGCTGAGCGTTGAAGCACTTTCAGTTAGGTTTTCATATTTGACCACTATCGTTTTAAGAGACTGTCTATGCTCAGCTAAGTTGTTTTTAGTGTCATCCAATAAGGTTAAGGAGTGGGCTATATTAGTGATAGTTGCCTTGATGTCATCTTTCATCTGATTAAGAGGATTGATAATCGCCACAGTCGATTCAGAATAATGGTTTTCAACGTCAAACAGTGAGGATATACAATCTCGAATATCGCTGTATAACGTCTTAGATTGCTGCTGTAAGGGTGCTAACTGCTGCTGTTGATTATTGATGGCTTCTTTTTTGGTGGCATGGTCGATATGATGTTTGGATAAACCTTGCTCGATATTTTCAATGAGCGTCTTTAGTTCCGTTATTTTCTGCTGGGTCTGTTGTGTTTGTGACAGCTCTTTTCTATTATCGATACAATTGTCCAATAACGGATGGTTTTTACCATAAGGGTGTTCGTTTGCGCCACAAAGCGGGCAGGGCACACCATCCTCTAACTCTATTATATAATCTTCAAGCTTAGCGACCTTTTGTAGTAGATGTAGATACTCTTGCTTATCTTGTTTTTTGAGCTTGGCTTCTTGAATATCACTCTTGTGACTGGCAATCAAACCTTCTAATGTTATTACTTCCTGATTCAGTGTTGGTAATGTTAGGTTAATGTGTTTAATTTGGCTAGCAATCTCAGATAGCTGTCGCAGCTTAAAACTGGCTTGTTCAATCTGAGTGCTGATTTGATCGACTTGCTCTTGCTCGCTGCGCATATTAGCAATGGGCTGATTTTTAATAAGTGTGGCTTGCTGCTGTTGTAGGCTAGTAAGCTGTTCACGTTGCTGTTGAATTCGTGATTGATCTAGGTTTTGCTGTGCAATTAACTTATCAGAATCAGTTTGCAGCTGTTTGGCTCGATTATCGTGAGTCAGCTTATCAACGCTTAAGCTGACATTATCTTCTAGGAGTGCTCTTAAGCGTTTACAGCTATTGTCAAAGGTAGCCATATCCGTATCAAGGTCCACCAGCTCTTTATAATCATTAAAATACTTTTCCATGCTGCTAAGCTGAGTTCTGGTTTGGTATTCCGTTTGTTTGTGACTAGTTATTTCTTGACATAGTTTTTGGACATTAGCGGCTAGTATTTTTTTGCGTTGATTGTCGTCCACTAAAGACTGTGACTGCTGCTTTATATTACTATCCAACTCGCGCGTTTTTGCAATGATGGGTAAAGCAGTTTGTAAGTTGTTTGTGGCTTGATTTTCAAGCTCTGTGACAGTTTTTAACTGACTAGACGCTTGCTCAAGTGTTTGTTGCTGTGTCGGAATTTTATCAAGCAAATGTTGTTGTTCAGCATCCATTTTTTTTACCGTGTCACGGCTATAGCTAAGCTCACGAAATTGGCTGTCAATCTCTAACGCTTTATTGGCCAATGCTAAGCGCTGTGCTTCTGGGATGAATACTTGCTGTGCTTGCTGTGCTGTTGAAAAATCAGTTTTATAAGTAGACAGGTTTTGCCGCAACTCTTGCACACTATCTAGCCACTGCAGCTGCTCGCCCAGTGTTTTAAAGGTTTGGCGTTGCTTATCCTGCTGTTCATTAAGGTCTTTTAGCTCAGCTACAAGCAGATTTTCGTCTTCAGCACTTAATAACGATAATCCATCCACGCCTGCCTGCAACTTACCGAGCACCTCGTCCTCAAAGCGTTTCTTTTCATGGACATTGAGCGAGATTTTGGCATAAATAGCCGTACCGGTTATCTTCTCTAAAATGGCTGCTCTATCGCCAATATCTGACTTTAAAAACGCGGCAAAACTGCCTTGTGCCAACATAATAGAGCGCGTGAATTGGTTAAAATCCATACCAATTAAGTTTTGGATGTAAGCTGAGGTCTTAGACTTTTTTTCTTCTAAAATCTTGCCAGATTCGACTTCGCTGATCTCATGCTTGATTGGTAATAAATTGCCCTTGGCTTTTTTGTGGGCACGATGTTGGTACCATGAACACTGATAGCGTTTGGAATCAATCTCGATAATGACTTCTGCTGAGCATTCGCCCGTACCTTGGGTCATCATCTCATTTGCCGAACCTGTAATATCGCCTAATCTCGGTGTTTGGCTGTATAATGCTAAGCAAATCGCATCTAAAATGGTAGTCTTGCCAGCGCCCGTTTGCCCAGTGATGGCAAAGATACCTTCGTTAAGAAAGGCAGGGTCACTAAAATTAATGTGCCATTCGCCTTTTAAGGAGTTGAGGTTTTTGAGTCGAAGTTCAATTAAGCGCATGGCGGGGTCTTATTTTTATCAGTCATAGTAATAACGAAAATCGTGATGGAATCATGAAGTAGTTAAAAATTATTAAGCTGTTTTTATATTATTCTGCCTGAGTGTCTTCATGATGCAGGTTATAAACGATTTGTTCATAAGCATCACGTAAGGTTGTTTTTTGTTCATCAGGGACGTTATGAGCGGTCAAACAGCGCTCAAACACTTCTTGCTCATTTAAGTCTTGTAGCGTCTCAGAGGCTTGATGTTGATTGAGGACTTTATTATAAGTTTGCGTATTTTTTATTTTTAACACCTCACACGGTAAGCCCTCTACCATCGCTTGGATATGCTCACGTAAGTCACTAACCACTTCATCACCGTCATAAACAACTTCTAACCATACTGACTCAGTCAAGGCATCTATCGTCCTATCAATCATTTGTTTAATGGTTGCTAAATCGCCTGAAACTTGCGCCAATTTTTGGAATTTTGGAATAGGTAGGGAGACAATTTGCATCTGACGTGATTTATCGTGATGCAATAGATTAGAGGTTTCAGTATTTAGTATAAACTCTGCTCGATTGGAAACTTCTTCATCAATCAACTTTTTGTCACTTTCACTATTTTCTACTAACTCTTCAAAACTAAATAAATCATCCATAAATTCAGATGTTTGAGCTGCTATTTTTTTAGTGGTTTCTTTGATTGGTGCTAAAGAATGCTCAATGGCAACTTCTGACGCTAAGACTTCATCTTCAACATCATTTTCTGCTACACCAAATTGTACTAACAAAACTTGTTTCTGCTGTTTTGCTTCACCAAAACCCATAGCAATAGGTGATCCTGAATAGCGGATACTCTCACGACCACCGACACGCTGCGGTACATGCAAATGTCCAAGCGCCACATAGTCAAACCCATCATCGAACATATCGGCAGAAACCTTGCCAAGTGAGCCCACATACAAATCGCGCACGCCATCATCATCGGTCGTGGTGCCACCCGCCGCGAACAGGTGCCCTGTGGCGATAATAGGAATGTGCCGCTTGTGCGCCTTAGCTAGTTCAGCTTGCTTGGTTTTGGCAATGCTCGCCACTTCATCATAATGCGTGCAGATACCAGCGATGACATTGGCATCTTTGCTATCTACTGACTCGCCAGCATGACTATTTCGAACGTCGCGATCACGCAGATAGGGGACAGCGGCAATAATGCAATGCGCTGTACCGTCGGCATCGTCTAAAACCAACACTTCATCATTTAAGTCTTCACAAGCGGTACCGATAACATGAACATTGAGAAACTTTAAGACATTGCTTGGCGCATCTAAAAAAGTAGGGGAGTCGTGGTTGCCTGCGACGATGACGATATGCTGACAGCAGGATTTTGACACCTTGCCTAAAAACTCATAATAAAGCGCTTGGGCTCTATTACTAGGAGTCATGGTGTCAAATATATCACCTGCGACTATAAGTACATCCACTTTTTGCGTGCTAATAGTCTCTTGCAACCAGCTTAAAAATGCTTCAAATTCTTCATAACGCATGCGCCCATATAACCTGCGCCCTAAATGCCAGTCAGAGGTGTGAAGAATAGTAAGCGGTTTAATAGCAGATGCAGGCATAATTAGACTTAATGATGGATAAAAGACAGCGATTATTCTAGCAAGAATTGCTGCGGTTTGCTGTGGTTATGAACTTATAGTAAATTCACTTTAAAACGGTATCGCTTTCATATAGTACTAGGGTGTGTCCTCAATCTAAACGATCATACCTAAATGGGCTAAAAATGGCTAAATTTTGCCAAACATCGTCAAATAGTTGGCTAATATCCCGATATTATCTGCACTATTTTAAAATGAGGACACGCCCTAAATAACAAATGAGTCATACCGAAAAATCTTAATCGTTAGTAATATCTAAATTATCATTAATAAGGATATCCTATGTCGTTTATCAGATTATGCACATTGGCTTTGCTAGCCAGCTCATCTCTGGCTGCTTGCAGTAGTCATGAGCAGACCAATATGGATAATAAAACCAGTGTGAGTCAAGTCAAAGACAGCAACTCGTTTATCCATTCGATTAAGCCGAGTCGTTCCGAAGCAATCATTGGCCAAGTGACTGGTGTTATTTCGCAAGATAGAGCGCAGCAAAAAGTGATTCTTATGACTAAGAATGGACAACCTTATACAGCGTCCATTAGCAGGTCTAATTTCGGTCAGCAGAATGCTTATCAAATGCAAGAATTGGCTGTCGGTGATTACATCGAAGTGATGGGAGAGCAATCGACATCACAATCAGATAATAAGCGCCAAATTATTGTCCGTGCTATGCCTTATGTTTTACGTAAAATCATGGTCGCTGACCATCAGGTAGACTGTGTCGGTGTTGCGCCACAACTATGCTTACTGATTAAGCCTGCTAAACAAGCTAATAGTCAGTCGGACTGGGAGTATAGATATAGTGCTATAGAAGGTTTTGATTATGAGCCTGATTACGAATACACATTGCTTATCAAAAATACGCCTATTAGCAATCCGCCTGCAGATGCATCGTCAATTCATAGCAAGCTTATAAAGGTACTTGAGAAAAAAAGGACTAAAAACTAAGAGCTAAAAAAGCCCCAGCAGTAGATTGCTAGGGCTTTTTAATACTGTTTGGAAGTTTAAAAATAGATTTAACCAATCACCAACTGCTCTAAGCTTTCACTGTCTTGTTGCTCAGCAAGACTTGCCACCATTGATAATGCATGGGCTTGCTGGCTAGTATTATCTATGTTTGGTGTAGCCGCTGTACCGCCGCGTAACCAGTTACTATTCGTATCGCTAGTACTTTGACTGTGCTGCTGATTTTGTAAATTATACCAAGCCAAATCATCATGTAGCGCTACCACGTCCCCCATAATGAGCAAAGCTGGCGTGGGGAGCTGGTTTTGTTCTTGCAACTCAACGATATCGGCAAGCGTGCCGGTTAATACTTGCTGATTGGGCATACTGGCATTAGAGACGATAGCAATTGGGGTATCGCTACTGCGTCCTGCGTCAATCAAACCTTCAGTTAAACGAGGCAGTGAATGCAAACCCATATAGAAGACTACGGTCTCATCGGTATCCAAGAAGTTTTTAAAGTTATTATTAGGTGCACCAGCTTTTAAAAATCCAGTGACAAAGCGTACCGACTGCGAATGGTCGCGATGGGTCAGCGGAATACCGGCATAGCTGGCAGCGGCGTTGGCTGCGGTAATGCCGGGTACGACTTGGTAAGGTACGCCGTGCGCGCGCAGGCTTTCTATTTCTTCACCGCCACGCCCAAAGATAAAGGGGTCGCCGCCTTTTAGACGTACCACACGCCGTCCTTCTTTAGCGCTATTGACTAGTAGCTCATTGATGCCCAATTGCGCCACGGCGTGGTTGCTGCGTTTTTTACCAACGAATACTTTATCAGCATCGCGGCGGCATAAATCCAATACTTGTGGCGACACCAATGCATCATAATAGACGATATCGGCTTGTTGCATCAGACGTAGCGCTTTAAAGGTTAATAATTCTGGGTCACCAGGACCGGCACCGACGATATAGACTTCACCTATCGTACTTGGTGTTTCTGTTAGCTCATCGGCTATCACTGGCGCAGATGTTGAAGCAGACTTTGAAACAGTGCTCAGTACATTATCATCTGCGGTGTTTTTTGCAGTGATTGCAGCAGCAGTACTGTCTAAATCAGCTCGCAATTGCGCGGCAGCTTCCTTTTCGTTACCTGCAAACATCAGCTGACTGACTGAACCTTCAAAGGCACGCTCCCAAAACTGTCGACGTCCAGTCAATGTTGGTATTTTGGCTTTTACTTCGCCACGAAATTCACCAGCCAGCTTCGCCAATTTGCCATAGCCTTGCGGAATCAAGGTCTCGAGACGCGCACGCAGTAGACGTGCCAACACTGGTGCTTTACCATTCGATGAGATACCAATCACAATCGGATTACGATCAATGATAGCGGGGAAAATAAAGTCACACAAGTACGGTGTATCGACGACGTTTACGGGGATATTTAACTCGGTAGCATCGGCGTGAATTTGATGATTGAGTGCTTCATCATCGGTGCCAGCGATGATGACGCGTGCGCCTGTCATATAAGTTTTATTATAATTCTCATAAATCAATTGGTGCTTAGCATCTGTTTTATTATTTGTGAGTAGTGCCTGTAGCTCAGCGCAGATATCAGGGGCAAGGATTGTGATGCACGCGCCAGCACGGCTGAGCAAGTCAGCTTTACGTAGCGCCACATCGCCGCCGCCGACAATAAGTACTTTGCGGCCTTCTAATTTAAAAAACAATGGAAAAGTGTTCATAGCATCACCAGTTATTCAATTTAGTGTATGCCACTATTATGGTTTATTAGGTACGGCAGCTCACGTAAAGAATTGGCATTAGCATATTCGTTTTTGACATGATGACGATGGTTTTTGGTGAGATGTGGAATAGGTGTTTTAAAAGTAGATAATTGTTTTTTTAATGTGATAGTTCTTATTACGATAGCAAGGGTAAATGGAATGATGGCAGTCACGTAGGATTTTGCTGTAAAAGATAGCTGACGCATAAAATATCAACCTCCGATAGAGGTGTTTTAAAAGTTATAGATAAAAAGACTTATAAACCAACTCCTGGTGAAGGACTGATTTATGTTTAAAGAAGAAGTGAGCTTTTCTATCGTTCTAATATCAACTGGTTCAATAATTAATAAAAATAACTGTAAAGTAGAAATAAATCGGGCTAATTGTATATGAATAACGTTTTAAAAGACTATGCTAACCTGTTATGTTTATATTGGTCAGCAGTTAAAAAATTAGAGAGTTCAGGTAATGCTGAATTCTTTAAAGATGACTGGCTACAAGCCAACTGGGAATTGATTGTTGAAAGGCAGTTAGGAGGCTTCGATTTATACTTAGAAGTATATGGAGCTGGTGCAGATTGTAATGGCGAAAGCTCTAGGGTTTTATTTCCTAACAAACAAGCCACCCATAACATAATCCTAAGCCCTAAAAACGAAGATAAAATCTATGATTTTTTAGGAGAAGGTGATATAGACAATACTTTTGGGGAAGTTATTTTTCAAAGGTTTGTCACTATAAAAGAAGACGGTTGGTACTATGAAGAACCTCCTTTCGATATGATAGAAGCTTTATATAGAAATGAGATAATCATAGCAGAGTTTGATGCTATAAATATAGAATTAGGTATTATCTCTTCGGAAGACAATAGTAAATGACATACCTGAATACTGTTTTTCTGCCTAGCTGTTGTTTGTATAGTCGATACACTTCAAAAGTGTTATAGCGCTACTGGGATGCTTGTTTTTTAAAATATAGGTTGCGCAGCCTCTGTCGGCGTAGGCACAGCACGCAAGTAAAATTCATCCCAGTAGCGCATTTGAGCTTATATAACATTTTTATTTTCAGCTGACTATATATGGGCCGATTAAATCTTTTACCGATATCATCAAAAGGATTCTAAATGTTTATGAGTAATCTGTCGAAGCGATTTGTATCTTGTCTTGCATTACCGATCTGTTCGTTGCTGATAGTAGGTATTTCTGGCTGTTTTAAAAAGCCCCATCCTTCTTCTATAATAGAAGGTGATATTGAAATATCAACCAACAGTGATGGTGATTTGTGTTTTGAACCCTTATTTGCAACAACAGTATTACATGATCAGCCTATACAAATAAAATATATAAGAATGAGCGACTTAGAGATATATAATTACGATATTCCTGACGATCAAAGTCGCACAATGCTAACTATAGCTCCTATAGATGAAAAGTATTATATTATAGAAAAAGAAGAGAAGATCTGTTTGGACACCGATAATCCAAACTTAATACAGAGAACTTTTAGACCTTTTAAAACACAATCTGTAATAGTTGGAATTGGAGGGATAGACGATAAAGAAGAAGAAAATGTATATTTTCATCGTGAGTTTGACTATCCTTATGTTGCTGAATAATCAAACATCTTCAACCGCATGCCAAAACCTACTCAAACTCACTCAGCATTTTAGTAATGCGGGCATCTTTTTGTTGCCAGATATCTTCTAACCACTCAAACATCATCGCTTTGGTAGCTTCATCACGATCATAGCCGCCATCCATAATCGCCGCAAATAACTTATCCGGTATTTTTAAGCGCGTGACATCAACGCCCAAACGGCGAATATTACCTTTCCATAAATCATCGTAGTCAGGAGTGCCGTCAGGATAGACGATAGTAATATCCAAAATGGAGTCCATCTGATCGCCTAAGGCATTAATCGCTAATGATAAACCACCCGCCCGCGGCTTTAATAAGTGCTGATAAGGTGAGCCTTGCTTATCGTGTTTCTCTACCGTAAAGCGCGTGCCTTCTAAGTAATTAAGCAGGGCAAAAGGTTTGTTTTTTAATTGACGACAGGCACGTTTGGCTTCGATTAAATTTTGCTTTTTAAGTTCTGGATTCTTGGCCATCGCTTTAGGAGAAAATCGCTTAATCATCGGAAAGTCTAAGAAGTAAAAAGCTTGACCGATAACTGGGATATAAATCAAATTAAACTTAGTAAAAAATCGCGTTAAAGGCAGCGTATCTTGACTGATGTATTGCACGATACTGGTATCGACCCACGATTGATGGTTGCTGACCAGCAGATACTGCTTGTCTTCACTCAGATCGTCAGGCAGATTAATCCGCCAGTCTTTATGCGGTAGCGCATGGTCAATGACGGCGTTATTACTATTGATCCAGTATTTGGTAATCGCAATCAGCGCATCGTCTGTGACTTTTGCTCCGGTCAACACTTTTGCCGCCCCCAAAGTCCAGATGGGCAGGCCCACCATCGCACTATTGGCCGTGAGAACACTCGTACCGGTTAAAAAAGAGGCGGCTTTACCTACAGCTGGCAGCTTATCGTGAAGCTTCTCGTACAGTGAATCGATTTTTTTTATAAAGGGCATAACAAATATCCATATTAATGAGCGCGAGTGCCGGTAAGGAAAATAGGAGCAGCCTCATCCATGATGTGGCTTGAAAGCGTTGGTTTAATACCGCGCAACTACTAAGGCAAGCCATAGAATACCGCAAAGCTTGACAATAAAACGTTAAAGAAACGTTATTTATTTAACTCAAGCGATTGTAGAGCTCTGCATTTATATAAAACCTCATGGCAAATATCATTCTAAACACAAAAAGAAGCGATGATTTAGCATCATCGCTTCTTTTTTTTCTTAACATCTCTAGGGCGTGTCCTAATCATTTAGTCTTTTATTGCTAGCTAGTTACTTACAACTGCGTATGCAAACCACACTCGCGGTGCTCTTCTACCTTAGTCGGATCAAAATAGTCAAACTCATTGGGTAGGCTGTTTTCTTCAAGATAAACATCTAGATCAGCATCAGTTTTTTCAAATAACGGTGCTACTTTTAATACGCCATCTTTTGATAGGCTAAGTACATCAAGACCTTGGCGAAATTCGGTTTGATCTTTACGAATGGCGTTAAACCAAACGTCTGGTTTTAGCTCATCCAACGCACGACGGAATGGCTCAAGCTTCACTTGATCAGTAAATTCGTCATGTTGTGCATCATCAACACCAGGGATACCTTCCATCGTTACGTCACGATGGGCAGCGGTTTGCTTAGGGATATAGGTGATCACATTTAAGTTCAAATCGCGGATAACTTTATTGGCAAATTGATACGTGGCATCAGTGTTATAGCCAGAATCCACCCACAAGACGGTGATATCAGGGCGTTGTTTCGCAACTAAGTGCAAAATGGCAGATTCGTAAGGGCGGAAGTTGGTGGTAATGATGGGGTTTTTAGCTTGGCTAAGCGCCCATTCTACAATCTGCTCAGGTGACTTACCTTGCAAGTCTTGGTTGGCTTGGTCGATATCTAGATTTGGGTGTAATTGGCTCATAATATATTCCTTGGTTATAATTGATAATAGTGATAATTAATAATTGCGTAACTAAATTAAAAACAGCTGAATTAAAAAATGGTTAATAAGAATTGCTATGGCGGCAGCGTATTAAGCACCTGCAAACATCGGTAAGGCGCTAGCGTCGCGACCGTCGTAGCTGCTGGCAAGGGCATTAAATGCTTGACTGATATTAGAGATAGACTGCAGATCATGCTCACTTATCACAAAACTATCAGCGCCTGCACGTAACAGATAGGCGATTTGATCACGTCCAAACTCGCCAGCCATACGAATCTCACCTTGGTAGCCAATTTGACGTAGGGTTTGGGCAAAGCTAAAGCCGCGACCATCAGTGAAAGCGGGTACATGAATGACAATCAGGTCTTGCTGTAATAAAAACTCTGGTATACGCGTCAGTACTTCTGTATCGCTATCTGATGTCACCCAAACCCCAAAACGGCTGGTATGTTGGGCTAATAATTCACGTACTTGTTGTAATAACCCGCCGGCGATGTTGCCTTTAGCATCTAATAAATCGCTAAGTGGCAAAAGCACATCGAGCTTCTCTTGTTTTTGCAATAACTCAAGCAGTGATATGTGAGTTAATGCAATGCCGTCTGGTAGCTCATTGGTACTAAGTGCCAACCAAGTATCATTTTGGCCAATATCAGCGCCTTGCTCGTTTAACACATGATGATTAGCCATAGACCTTCTCCTTAAAGGGTGCGATGCCGACACGATTGATCAACTCACCAAAGCCTTCTACCTCATGCTCATTGCTGACGCGTTGCTCCAGATAGACGTCGATTATCTTTTGTATCGTCGTTGCCACATCATCAGAAGGTACGGCTCTACCGAGTATCTTACCGAGCTTGGCGTTATTACTAGAATTACCGCCAAGGCTGATTTGGTACCAGTATTCGCCTTTTTTATCGACACCAAGGATACCAATATCACCAGTATGATGATGCGCACAGGCATTCATGCAGCCTGACATATTGAGACGAATGTCACCCAAGTCATAAAGGTAATCGAGGTCATCAAACTGTTTTTCGATTTGTTCAGCGATATTATGGGTAGTGGCGTTGGCCAGTGAGCAAAAGTCCCAGCCCGGGCAGACGATCATATCGGTTAGGGTATTGATATTTGGACGAGCTAAATGCAGCTTAGCCAACTGTTGCCATAGCTCATACAACTGATTGGTTTGCACATCAGCGAAAACCAAATTTTGCTGATAAGTACCGCGAAGCTCGCCAAAGCTATATTTATCAGCAAGGTCGGCGAGGGCATCCATTTGCGACTCGCTAATATCACCTGATGGCACATAGCTGCCGTTAACTAAGCCCGCCTTTAAAGAAATCACTATCGCCCGATAACCTGCGATTTTGTGGGCGACGGTGTTTTGTTGATACCAATCAGCAAAGTTTTTATCGCTATCAAGCGTTTGTTGTAGCTCAGACTGTGCTTGTAGCGCGTCAAAGCTAAGGTAATCGGGTTCAGTGAAAAAGCTACTGGCTTTGTCAAAGTTGGCATCGGTCAGTGTTAGTGCCCCATCTTTGGTATGTGCTTCCCATTCAGCATCGACCAATTTAGCAAAAGCAGGACCACCCATGCTCTCGACCAATATTTTGATACGAGCTTTGAATTTATTATCACGGCGACCATGGAGGTTATAGACGCGCAAAATAGCGTCCAAATAGCTAAGTAGATGCTGGCGCGGTAAAAACTTATTAATAGTTTTGCCGATCACAGGCGTACGTCCAAGACCGCCACCAACGATGACTTCAAAACCTAATTCGCCCTCGTCATTTTGCTTAATATGCAAACCAATATCATGAACTTGCGTCGCTGCCCGATCATTGGCCGTGCCAATGACGGCAATCTTAAATTTACGCGGCAAAAAAGCAAACTCAGGATGAAAGGTTGACCACTGGCGAATAATCTCGCAGTAAGGGCGCGGATCGGCAATCTCTTCTTTATGAATACCAGCATAAGGGTCGGTGGTGGTATTACGAATACAGTTACCCGAAGTTTGGATGGAGTGCATCTGTACCGACGCCAGCTCTGCCAATATATCTGGCACTTCTTCGAGTTTTGGCCAGTTCAGCTGCATATTGGTACGAGTGGTAAAGTGTCCGTAACCCTTATCGTATTTACGGGTAATCTCAGCCAGCTTACGCAATTGATAGGTTGCTAGCAGTCCATATGGCACCGCAATACGCAGCATCGGTGCATAACGCTGGATATAAAGCCCATTTTGCAAACGCAGCGGCAAAAATTGCTCTTCTGGCAGCTCGCCCGCCAAAAACCGTTCGGTTTGGTCACGAAATTGTGCAACACGTTCCTCTACTAAGGTTTGGTCAGCGTAATTATATTGATACATGACGTAATCTCAATGTTATTTTTAAACGTAAAAGCAGCGACTAATCAGTTTTATTGCCAATCGCAAGGTAAACAATTCAGCTTTACATCATATAAGTTTGATTCCTTAAACATAAATTCCTTTAAGACATATCCATATCCAAACACAGCATAAATTTTCATAACCAAAGTTAGGTAGCCTATGTTTATCAAATTCAACTTCCAATTTTCATGGGTCGCCCATAATTTGTTATTCATTAGCAACTAACCGTTTAACTTTAAATTATCGCTTATTTATTTTCTTGACCATTCCTTGAGGTTTTAAAAACACTATGACATCTATAACCGCTAATCAAAAACCATCAAAGCTCGTTCCGCCACATGGTAGCAGCGAGCTTAAGCCGCTTTTATTAAATGATAGTGCGCGCAACCAAGCATTAAAGCTTGCCAGCACCTTGCCAACCATCACCTTAAGCTCACGTGAACGCGGTGATTTGATTATGTTTGGTATTGGCGGATTTACGCCATTGAAAGGCTTTATGAATCAAGCAGATTGGCAAGGTGTGGTTGATAACATGCGTTTGCAAAGTGGTGACAATGCTGGCTTGTTTTGGCCGATTCCCATTACTTTATCAGCGCCTAAAGTGACTGCCGACAGCTTAAGTCAAGGTGATAAAGTGGCGTTGGTGGCGCAAGATGGCGAGATCATGGGTATTTTAACGGTAGAAGAAACGTACGCCATTGATAAAGCTTATGAATGCCAAAAAGTCTTCACTACCACAGACCAAGAGCATCCAGGGGTGCAGCAAGTTTTAGAGCAAGGCGAGGTCAATATCGCTGGCAGTGTCGAAGTGTTAAGCGAAGGCGAGTTCCCAACCTTGTATCCTGAAATCTATAAAACGCCTGCGGAGACCCGTGAGATCTTGGATAATAAAGGCTGGAAAACGGTTGCCGCCTTCCAAACCCGTAACCCAATGCACCGCTCGCATGAGTACCTTGCCAAGATTGCTATCGAGATTTGTGACGGCGTATTGATTCATTCATTGCTAGGCGCATTAAAGCCGGGCGACATTCCAGCGGAAGTCCGCCAAGAAGCCATTAAAACCTTAATTGATAATTATTTTAGAGCTGACACCGTTATTCAAGCGGGTTATCCGCTCGATATGCGTTATGCCGGTCCACGTGAAGCATTACTGCATGCCGTGTTCCGTCAAAACTATGGCTGTAGTCATCTGATTGTCGGTCGCGATCATGCGGGTGTCGGTGATTATTATGGTGCCTTTGATGCGCAGGCTATTTTTGATTATGTCGGCAAAGACGACTTGATTACTCAACCGTTAAAAATTGGCTGGACGTTTTGGTGTAATGCTTGTAATGCGATGGCCTCTGATAAAACCTGCCCGCATGAAGCTTCTGAGCATGTCAAAGTGTCAGGAACCAAATTGCGTAAGGCACTATCAGAAGATGAAGAGGTGCCAGATAACTTTAGTCGTCCAGAAGTATTGAAAATTTTGCGCAATTACTATGCCGGTATCGCTCGTGAGGAACGTGCTGAGGTAAAATTGACCGGTGCTTCTGCGGTATAAGTATTAAGTATTAATTAGTAAAAGATTGAACAATAAAAAAGGGTCGGATTTATCATCTGACCCTTTTTTACGTGTTTTTCTCACTATTTTCTTGATACTAGAGCTTTTAGTTTAGCTCTAGCTTACCTGACAGCTTTTTGTAGTCTCCAACGATAGTGCCACCACCTGAGCAAAAGTAATTCAATGCATATTGATCTTGGCTATCTATCGTCAGCTTATCGCCTTTAAATTGCAGAAAGACTTTGCTGTCGTTAGCTATTGTCTCAAAAATAATCCCATGCGCGTCATCTTGACCCATCAAGGTAGCCTTACCGTCAAAATGGCAGGTTGGTTTTTTTACATCACTGCGCGCCCGCACCTTAATATCAATCTGCTCATTCCCTTCTGCTCTTATCACCACACCCACCCAATCATAGCCTTGCGCGCGCTTAGCATAACCTTCATCAGCATAATCGCCAACGACCGCTTGCACTGCTGACGAGCGCATCGTGATAGGTGGTGTGACGCTGTGGTTGTCCACATTGGCTTTGGTGGCGTTATTACAACCACTCAACGCCAATAAAGCAGTCGCTGTTATTGAAAGAGCGGCAAAAAAATGTGTATAGCGAGGTAGGGGAGTAATCATTTAAGTACCTTTTATAAGGGATGAATAAAGGATGGGTATAAGTTAGTAAAAATATGAATAATAAAACGACGTTGCTGGCAAGATAGTAGCGATTTAGAGTTATAAGGCTCACTTATCTCAGCGCGCTGCTCAAAGTTCAAGAAAGAATACCGTGTACCTAAAGCGTCGTCTACATAGTAAGCAATACCGTATCTTGCGCAAAAGTTACTACTTATAACACGATCGCCAAAACACTCATTAAAAAATAGTCTGTTTAGACTGACTAACAAAATTACTTATGCCAAGTTAATCACACGATAAGCGAATTCGTCACTAAGCGTTTGCCAAACAAGCTGCTAGCATATCTTTCCAGCATTGGATAGAACCAAAATCATAGTAGCTATTGAGAGCATATATGCAACCAAGCATTCAAAAAACATCTAACACGCTCAACTTTTCAAATATCGCATCACCTATTGAGACTATTGAAAGTCAAAACACCCCAGCACAGGTAACCAATGGCAGTGTTAAAGCCGGTAGCGTACTGGCGTTTGCGATGCTAATAACGGGCTGTAATCCTACCGAAGCCAATCAAAGTAAGGCGGCAAAAGCGGGTGATGTTAAAGACATTGACTTATTGAATGTGTCTTACGATGTATCACGCGACTTTTATAAAGACTACAACGCTTTATTCAGTGCGGATTATCAGCAACAACATCCGAACAGTAAGGTTAATATCAATCAATCACACGGTGGCTCAAGTAAACAAGCGCTGACGATTGCTAATGGGTTGCAAGCGGACGTGGCGACTTTAAACCAAGAAAGTGACATGAATTTGCTGGTTGAAAAGGGCTTGGTTGCCGCGGACTGGCAGCAAGCATTACCAAATAATGCCGTGCCTTATACCAGCACTATGGTGCTGTTAGTACGTGATGGCAATCCTAAAAACATCAAAGACTGGCAAGATTTGGCACGTCACGATATTAATGTAGTAATGCCAAATCCAAAAACTAGTGGTACGGCGCGTTATGCCTTTTTGGGTGCTTATGGTTATGGGTTGCATCACTTTAAAGAAGACAGTAACCAAAGCCCCATCCAAACCAATGATTTTATTCAAAAACTATTGGCAAATGTGGTTACTTATGACAATGGCGCGCGTGCAGCGACGACCAGCTTTACCCAACGCGGGCTCGGCGATGTTTTAATCACCACTGAAAACGAGGCGCATTTGGCCGCAAAGCAGTTTGCCAAAGGACAAGTCGATATTATCTATCCAAGCTATTCCATCGAGATTGCAAACCCAGTGGCGGTAGTGAGTGCAGTGACTGATAAAAGCGGTAAAACGGCAGCAGCAAATACTTATTTAACTGGCTTATGGGACGCGCCAGCACAGGAGCTGATGGCTAAGATGTATCTGCGCCCTAATAACGCAAAGATCCTTGCGGCTCATAAAGAGGATTTGCCTGAGATTGAAACCTTTGAGCCGGTGGCAGTATTTGGTTCATGGGAGCGGATTATGCAGACATTCTTTGTTGATGGTGGGCGTTTTGATCAGCTGGCACGAGCGAAGTAGATAGCAACTTATATAATCAGTTCGAAATAAAACCGATACAACTGTCATAAAGTAAATAGTAATGTGCTGTGGCTATAATTTTTTTTGCTTGCTATTCACAGGCGTGACAGAGGCTACAAAAAATTTATAGCCAATAACACTGTATCGTTTTTAAAGTGAATCCACTATATCCGAGCTATTATTTATCAAAATATTAAGATTATTGATTACTGGTAATGTTTAAGTGTTTGATAAGCTTGTACTTCCAAATCCTTTATTCCATTTTGGCAATAACATACGCATATTCATCATTAAACACAATAAGATGGCGCTGTTAGCATACTTACATTACCTAACAGACACCTTTGAGGGATTTATGAAAGACGTAGCAGGCTATCAACAAAAAAGTAAAACACTTAACGTCTTGAGCATTGCAGGCGTTGCATTGACCTTGGGTCTTGTAGGCTGTAGCAATAGCGAAAAGACAGAAACGACTGCTAATGCTGATGGCACACCAGCAACCACAGATGGTCAAAATATTGAATTGCTAAACGTTTCTTATGACGTGGCACGCGATTTTTATAAAGACTACAACCCTTTATTTATTGACCACTATAAAGCTGAAAACCCAAACAGTGAAATCCTAATCAAACAGTCGCATGGCGGCTCGAGTAAGCAAGCGTTGTCGGTTGCCAATGGTTTACAAGCAGATGTGGCGACCATGAACCAGGGATCAGATATTGAACTGCTTGAGAAAAAAGGCTTGGTCGAGTCAGATTGGGAAAGCAAGTTCCCTGATAATGCCGTACCTTTTACCAGCACTATCGTATTCTTGGTGCGTAAGGACAACCCAAAAGGCATTAGTGATTGGGAAGATTTGACCGAAGAAGGTGTTGAGATTGTGATGGCCAACCCAAAAGTCACGGGTAATGGTCGCTATGCATTCTTAGGGGCTTATGGCTATGGTTTACATGCGTTTGATAAAGATGAAACCCAAGCCAAAAGCTACGTTAAAGACATGCTCAAAAACGTCAAAGTCTATGAAAATGGCGGACGTGCCGCGACGACCACATTCGTTCAGCGTGGTATCGGTGATGTCTTAGTGACGTTTGAAAACGAAGCCAACTTGGCAGCGACTGATTTTGGGGTGGGTGAAGTGGATATCGTTTATCCAAAATACTCTATCAAGTCAGAAAGCCCAGTAGCGGTAGTGAAAACGGTAACCGATAAAAAAGGCACCACAGACGCGGCAAAAGCTTATCTTGATTATTTATGGAGCGAGCCTGCCCAGCAATTGGCGGCCAACCTTTACTTGCGCCCAAGTGTGAAAAGCGTCCTCGATAAAAACGGTGACAAATTACCACCAATCGAGACCTTCCGTCCAAATGATGCTTTTGGCACATGGGATGAGATCATGGGTACTTACTTTAGCGATGGTGGCGTGTTCGATCAGTTAGCCATCAACGCCCCAAAGTAACGATTTTATAACAGCCGTACCTGTCTAAGAATACTTTTTAAGAGCGCTTCCTAAGAGTCACTTCTTTAAAAACGGCGACTGCGCTACCTACCAAGGAATGCAGTAAGTCATGGAAAACTTCATAAAGGACATGGCCGCACACGCTATGTCCTTTATACCGTAAGCATATCTATAATACATTTGATACAACCGAGTGCTTGCGATAAGTACCATCAGCTAGGCAATAGGACACCACTATGAGTGCAACAACATCTTCTGCCAACAAACCTAATCACAAGAAAGGCTGGCTGACACGCTTACGTCAGCGCAATGTGCTACCAGGGTTTGGTCTGAGCATGGGCATCACTGTCTTTAGCTTATCGCTGTTGGTCGTACTACCGTTTGCCATGATGGCTTATACCACGACGCAAATGGGCTGGACAGGTTTTTGGCAAACGATTACCCAGCCGCAGGTCACTGCTGCTATTAAACTGAGCTTATGGATGTCATTTTTGGCGATGCTCACCAATATGGTGTTTGGCACACTGGTTGCTTGGGTGCTGGTTCGTTATGAGTTTTGGGGTAAGTCGTTGATTAATGCCTTGGTTGATTTACCGTTTGCGCTACCGACAGCGGTCACTGGTATTTCTCTTGCCACCCTTTATGCACCCAATGGTTTGATTGGACAGTGGTTCGCCAAGTTTGATATTCAGGTGGCGTTTACGCCATTAGGTATTTGGCTGGCATTAGTGGTAGTGAGTTTTCCCTTTATTGTCCGTGCCGTGCAGCCCGTGCTCGCCGAGCTATCGGTTGAGTTTGAAGAAGCAGCCGCAGTATTGGGCGCCAATCGTTTCACAACGTTTCGTAAGGTGATTTTGCCAGAGCTATTACCAGCATTATTAATGGGCGCTGGCATGATGTTTGCCCGTGCTACTGGTGAGTATGGCTCGGTAATTTTTATCGCTGGTAATATTCCGATGCAGTCTGAGATTTTACCACTAATTATTATCGGTAAATTAGAGCAGTTTGATATTCAAGGTGCTTCTGCAGTTGCGTTATTTATGCTGCTCATCTCATTTGTGATTTTGCTGACCATTAACATCGTACAGTGGAAGCTGTCGCGCCGTGTAGGAGCTCGCTAACATGCAAATATCTAATAGTTACGACTACCAAAGCAACGCAGCAACCAGAGATACGCCGTGGATACGCCGCACCTTTATCACCATCGCTGTTTTATTCATGGTTACCATGTTAGTCGTGCCATTACTGGCCGTATTTTATGAAGCCTTTAAAAATGGTTGGCAGCTGTATATTGCCTCATTGGTTGACCCTGAAGCTTTACAAGCCATCAAGCTCACGTTAATTACCGCTGGTATTGTATTGCCGATTAACATGGTGATGGGCATTGCGATTGCTTGGTTAGTGACGCGTTATCAGTTTAAGGGTAAGCAGCTGGTGACGACGTTACTTGATTTGCCATTTTCGGTCTCGCCAGTTGTGGCAGGTTTGATGTTTGTACTGCTATTTGGCTTGAACTCCACCGTGGGTGGCTGGCTTGAAAGTATGGGTTTTCAGGTCATTTATGCCGTACCAGGCATTGTACTAGCGACGTTGTTTGTGACCTTTCCCTTTGTAGCACGGGAACTGATACCGCTGATGCAAACCCAAGGCGATTCTGAGGAGCAAGCAGCATTGACCTTGGGTGCTAGTGGTTGGCAGACGTTTTGGCATGTGACGTTGCCAAACATCAAATGGGCGCTACTTTATGGTTTGATTTTGACCAATGCGCGGGCAATGGGTGAGTTTGGTGCGGTGAGCGTGGTCTCAGGTCATATTCGCGGTGAGACCAATACCATGCCACTGCTGGTCGAAATTGCCTATAACGATTATAACTTTACCGCCGCTTTTGCCTTATCAAGCTTACTTGCCGCCTTAGCGTTAGTGACGCTGCTGATACAACAAGTGATGACCAAGTTACAAGATCGTAAGTTTGCTAAATCTGAGCGCTTAATCAGTGCGCCTGAGCTACCGGTTAGCGCCAATGCCACAACTACTACGAACGCTGAAGATGTCAAAAATACGGATAAGGATAAAACCTTAGCAAAAAGTACCGGTCGTCTATAAGTGATACATTCATAAAGTAAATATCATAAAACCATCCGCCATATTAAGACGTTAAGCCAAAGATATAACAAGAGAACCCATTATGAGCATCGAGATTCGTAACGTTAATAAAAAATTCGGTAACTTTACTGCCTTAGACAACATTAATATAACCGTACCTACTGGCAAGTTGACCACATTACTGGGGCCGTCGGGTTGTGGTAAAACCACCTTATTGCGTATCATCGCCGGCTTAGAATATGCTGACTCTGGGCAGATATTGTTTGATGAGTTGGATGTGACCGATACGCCAGTACAAAAGCGCCATATCGGCTTTATGTTTCAACACTATGCCTTATTTCGCCATAAAAACATCGCTGATAATATCGGTTTTGGACTGACGTTACTGCCAAAGAATGAGCGGCCAAGCAAGGCTGATATCAATAAGCGCGTCGCAGAGCTACTCGAGTTAGTCCAATTGCCTCAAGTTGCCAATGCTTACCCGCACCAGTTATCAGGTGGTCAGCGTCAGCGTATTGCGCTGGCACGAGCGCTTGCCGTTAAACCAAAATTACTGTTACTCGATGAGCCATTTGGCGCGTTGGATGCCAAGGTGCGTAAAGAGCTACGTACTTGGCTAAAAAATATTCACCATGAGCTAGGTATCACCAGTATCATGGTGACCCATGATCAAGAAGAAGCACGCGCCGTGTCTGATGAGATTGTAGTAATGAACCAAGGGCGAGTAGAGCAGGTGGGAACGTCAGAAGAGCTGATACACCAGCCAGCCAACGCTTTTATTAGTGATTTTTTAGACTTGGTATAAAAATAGATACAGTTGACTCACGCTTAAAGGCATACAGCACTGCAATATTTTGGCTTTAACCTCATAAGCCTCTACTTTAGAACCAAAAAAAACACCTATATATGGGTGTTTTTTATTTTGTATTTTAAGCAAGTTTTGATAGCTGTTTATCCGTGCCTTTGGGCGATATCTGCTCATAGGTAATGTCCAAGATATCTTGACACCATTCTGGCAGATCATCAGCCACTTCGTACCACATCCAAGTGCCATCACGCACGCAGCTCAAAATTCCCAGTTTTTTTAAGTGATTCAGATGACGTGAGATGGTCGGCTGTGGTTGATCAAGTATTTCTACTAGCTCACCCACACAGCGTGACTGTTTATTGAACAGAATTTGAAAAATCTTTAGGCGTGTTGGATCAGACAGCACTTTAAATAACTCAAGTGGTTGGATTGTAGAATTATTATTAGACATAGAAAAATTCCAACTATAAATATTGGTTGATATGGGGATGGTCTTGGTTAAGATGGGGACAATATAACAGCAGTTATATAGAAAATCGATTAAAAAATGAGCTAAATTACAGTTCGTCGCTAATTTGCCACCTTTGATGATGTTCAGTTACATGTATACCTATATCCGCTGACATAAATTAAGTACGTGCAATATAAAAATACTTTGATGACCATATAATGTATCAAATGCTATTGCAAATGATAATAGTTATCGTTATTATATAACAAGCATTATAAATAATTTTGAATAATTTTGAATAAGCTTTGATAGAAACAAGGTTTTATAGACAAGCTTTTATAAAGTAGTCATCGAATAGCCGCATCCAGAGGAGCCAGCCCATGTACGTATGTATCTGCAACGACGTAAAAGAAAAGCAAATCCAAGCAGCCATTGCTTCAGGTATCGACACCCTTGATGGTCTAAAAGATACCCTTGATGTTGCGACATGCTGTGGATGCTGCGAGCCTATGGTCAATGACTATCTAGATGAACACCACGCCAGACTTGATGTTTTAGCTTATGCCGTCTAATAGATTGTTTTAAGTGCTTTTCTAGCCTAATGACTTGACTGCTATCTTTAGATAGCAGTTTTTTTATAAAA
>NZ_JBQSXN010000027.1:0-37005 GCF_052378235.1 Psychrobacter sp. AOP3-A1-26 | reverse complement strand
TTTAATAAAAAACATCAGTAATAAAGACAATCACTGCTAAGGATTTTATATGAGTATTCGTATTCACCCCATTAAAGCGTTCAATGACAACTATATTTGGACACTCATTAATGAAAATAATAAGCAGGCGATTGTCATTGATCCGGGTCAAGCCGAGCCAGTTATCGCCTATTTAGAAGAAAACGGCTTAGAGCTGACGTCCATCTGGACCACACATCATCACCATGATCATATCGGAGGCGTCGCCGAGCTACAAGAATCTTATCCAATGACTCATTTGGTTGCGCATACCGAGCACAATGTCGATGAAGATCAAACTATTAAAGACGGCAGTACGGTCAGTGCTTGGGGCTGTGCCGCGCAAGTATGGGATGTGTCCGGTCACACCGCAAGCCACGTGGCATATATTTTGGATATCGATGGACAGAAGCATTGTTTTTGCGGTGATACCTTGTTTAGTGCCGGTTGCGGACGCGTCTTTACCGGCACGATTGAGCAATTGCATGACAGCTTTAAGCGTTTAAATGGCTTGCCAGCCGAGACATTGCTGTATCCAGCACACGAATATACTGCCAGCAACTTACGCTTTGGTTTGTCTATCGAGCCTGACAATGCGGCGATGCAGCAAGCGCTGGCTCAAGCAGAAGAAAAAACCGCTCAAGGTATCCCGACGCTGCCAGTCACTTTAGAGCATGAACGCGCAATCAATGTGTTTTTGCGTACGCAAGAATCGAGTGTGATCGCTGGTGTTAAGTCTAAGGTAAATATCGATGACGATAAGTCTTTGACCGTATTTGCCGAGTTACGTGAGCTTAAAAATAACTTCTAAATACTAAGTTGTCATCTCTCTTTATTTTAGGAAGCCGTCGTTATGGGTCGTTATATCTTGAAAAGGTTACTGCTGATATTACCGACGCTTTTTTTGATATTACTCGCAAACTTTGTGATTGTACAAGCAGCGCCTGGTGGTCCTGTCGAGCAGCAGCTGGCGCTTATCGAACAAGGCGCAAAAGACAATGTGCTTGGTGGTAATATTGGCGCGGGCAGTGCAGGCAACAACAGCACTTATCAAGGGACACGCGGTTTATCAGAGGAGATGGTGGCGGCGATTAATGCTCAATATGGCTTTGATAAATCGGCACCAGAGCGTTTTTGGCTGATGCTAAAAAATTATGCCCAGTTGGATTTTGGTGAGTCGTTTTTTAAAGGTCAGACGGTGACCGACCTGATTATAGAGAAACTACCCGTATCGATCTCGCTAGGGCTTTGGAGTACGCTGCTGATTTATATGATCGCCATTCCACTCGGGGTTTATAAAGCGATGCATCATGGTTCAGGGATTGATAAAGCAACAGCCATGCTGCTTGCTATCGGCCATGCAATACCCGTTTTTGTATTTGCTGTCATATTACTGGTGTTTTTTGCTGGGGGTAGCTACTGGAACATTTTTCCACTGCAAGGATTAACTTCCGAGAATTTTGATCAATTAAGTGCGCTTGGTAAAGTGAAAGATTACTTTTGGCATCTGGCATTGCCGCTCTTAGCAAGTACCGTTGGTGGTTTTGCTGGCTTGACCTATTTGACCAAGTTTAGTTTTTTGGAAGAGCTGGGTAAGCAATATGTGCTTACCGCGCGAGCAAAAGGTTTGGGCGAACGGCAAGTGTTATACGGTCATGTGTTTCGTAATGCCATGCTGATTATTATTGCTGGTATCCCAGCGGCTATCGTTGGGATTTTCTTTGCCGGTAATTTTCTCATTGAAATTATCTTTAAGCTTGATGGTTTGGGGTTGTTAGGTTTCGAAGCTATTCAGCAGCGTGATTATCCGGTGATATTTGGCACGCTGTTTATCTTTACTTTGCTCGGATTATTATTGCAGTTAATTAGTGATTTGAGTTATCACTTAATTGATCCGCGTATTGATTTTGAGGGGCGCTAATGTCAAGTCATCCATTATCCTCAACGCCCTCAACTGCCTCTTCTATTCCACTAGAAAAAAAACGCCGCCTAAATCCTATTTGGCAGGCACGCCTAAACCGTTTTCGTCACAATCGCCTTGGAGTGATATCGCTATTTATTTTTGCCCTGATATTTGTTATTTGTATGGCAGCCAATGTGATTGCCAATGACAAGCCGCTACTGGTGCAGTATCAAGGTGATTATTATTTTCCCGTACTAAAAGCCTATCCCGAAACGACTTTTGGCGGGGTGTTCGAGACCGAAGCCAACTATAAAGACCCTGCGGTACAAATGCTGATTGATGAGCAGGGCTTTTATATTATGCCGCCCATCCCTTTTGCTGATCAGACACCGAACGTTGAGCTAGGAATTCCATATCCAGCCGCGCCCAATAGCCAAAATTGGCTTGGGACAGATGATTTGGGTCGTGATGTGCTGGCGCGGATACTTTACGGCATGCGGGTATCTTTGTTGTTCGGTCTGGCCTTGACGCTAGCAGGCGCGCTTATTGGTATTATCGTTGGTGCGATACAAGGTTATTATGGTGGTTGGGTAGATTTAGCAGGGCAGCGCTTTATGGAAGTATGGGGCGGTATGCCGCAGCTGTTTATGATTATTATTTTGGTCAGCTTGTTTAGCCCTAGTATTACTATGCTATTTGCCATGATGTTGTTATTTGGTTGGATGGGCTTGGTCGGTTTGGTGCGGGCTGAGTTTTTGCGTGCCCGTAACTTTGACTATGTGCGTGCGGCGCGTAATTTGGGTGTGTCGGACAGTCAAATCATGCTCAGACATATTATGCCCAATGCCTTAGCGTCAAGCTTGTCACAGCTGCCGTTTATATTGACTGCTAATATTATTGCTCTGACGGCATTGGATTTCTTGGGTTATGGTTTGCCGCCTGGGTCGCCGTCGCTCGGCGAGCTGATGGTACAAGGAAAAAACAATCTTGATGCACCTTGGCTTGCGCTATCGGGATTTTTTAGTCTAACCTTTATTTTATCATTGCTAATCTTCGTTGGCGAAGCGCTGCGCGATGCGTTTGATCCGAGGCGTTCCTGATATGAAAACCGATAATATGATAAGCGCTAATATGGCAACTGCTACTGATAAAAATAACCTTTTAGGCGAAAGTCATAGCAATGTAAAAAATAAGCTAATGCTAGCAGTAGATAAACTTAGCATCGTCACTGATGCAAGTGTTGTTCTAGTCGATAAACTATCATATGAGCTGAGACAAGGACAAACCTTGGCCATCGTTGGTGAGTCAGGCTCGGGAAAATCTATCGCCAGTCTGGCGCTATTGGGGCTGTTACCCGATAATTTGAGCATTAGCGGTGAGGTAAAGCTAGCAAGCTCAACAGGGTTGACGGCACTACCAATAACCAATGCCAATGTTAGTGCTAATGCACGTAATGCTGCGCTGCGCTCTATCCGCGGACAGCGTATCGGCATGGTGTTTCAAGAGCCGATGACGGCATTAAACCCGCTACATACCGTTGCCAAGCAAATCGCTGAGTCTCTTCGTCTAAGCGGTGTACCTAAGAAACAATGGCGCGAAAAAAGTATCGCTTTGTTAGCTGATGTTAATATCACTGATCCTACTGATAAACTAGGTCGCTATCCACATGAGCTATCAGGCGGTCAACGCCAGCGCGTAATGATAGCAATGGCGTTGGCGCAACAGCCCGATATTTTAATCGCTGATGAACCAACCACGGCGCTAGATGTGACTTTGCAACATGAAATCCTTAAGCTGTTAGATGATCTTAAGCGTCAGCATAATATGGCGATGGTGCTTATAAGCCATGATTTGAATTTAGTTAGGCGCTACAGTGACGACGTCATCGTCATGCGCCAAGGGCAGACGATTGAGCAAGGGCAGACGGCAGCAGTATTTAACCAGCCTAAAGCCGAATATACCCGCTCGCTGATTCAGCAAGACTTTGGGCAAGCGCTAAACTTTTCTAATGACGAGCAAAGTCAGCAATCAACTGTATTGCAAGTAAATAACCTACAAGTAAAGTTTGCAATTGAAAAAAGCTTGTTTGGCGCAACCAAACGTTGGTTTGATGCAGTAAAAGACGTCGACATGACGTTACAAAAAGGGCATGCGCTGGGTATCGTTGGTGAGTCAGGCTCTGGCAAAACGACGATTGCCCTTGCCTTAAGTCAGTTACTTAGCAATCAAGCACGTGTCAGTGGACAGATAATAATCAATGGACAAGAAGTTACAACCTTGTCAAAACGTGAGCTGCGTCAGTTTCGCTCGCAGATTCAAATGGTATTTCAAGATCCCTTTGCTAGTATCAACCCTCGTATGACAGTGATGCAAATCGTAGAAGAAGGATTGCTAGTACAAGGCGTTGATAAGGTAGCACGCCAGCAGGCGGTAATGGACAGTCTTGCTACCGTGCATTTGCCAGCTGATTTTTCCCAGCGTTATCCGCATGAGCTCTCAGGTGGTCAACGTCAACGTGTGGCATTGGCGCGTGCCCTGATTATGCGGCCAAGTCTATTGATATTAGATGAGCCGACTTCGGCGCTTGATAGCACCACCCAGGTGACTGTCGTCAACTTGCTACGAGAAATTCAACAAAAATTGCAAATCAGTTATGTCTTCATCAGTCATGATTTAAAAGTAGTGCGCGCCTTATGTCAGTATATTATGGTGCTCAAAGACGGAATGTGTGTTGAGTCTGGGCGTACTGAAGATGTTTTTAATAACCCGCAGCATCCCTATGCTCAGCAATTATTGCAGGCGAGTATGCTTTAGCTTATACAGACAGCGACAGCCTTAAATAATCAGAACATAGCAGTTCATAGTAATCACAACATCCTAAAAAAGACGGTGATACAATAAGTTAAACAGACGTTCACTTTAGTTAAATGCATAAATTTGTTTAATTTTTAGTTAAAGAGCAGTTTAAATCGCTGCTTTAAATGGTTGCCATTGCTATTATTACCGTCATTAAAAAGGATTTTTACCCATGAAAAAACACAATAGTATCTCTAAGCTAGTAAGCAATAACCCGTTGCAATATGCCGGTTATTTAGCAGTTGCCAAAACTCGCGCCAAAGTACTAAAAGCATTTGCTTACGTTGTACCTATTAGAAGACCGATGTTATTTGTCGGTGAGAGCTCTTGCGATGAGCTATGCGATATGGCCATTAATGAAGGTAGTAGCAATGTGTTTATCGTCACTGACGCCGTGCTCAATAAGCTTGGTATACCCGCTAAAATTACTGATTACTTAGACAAAAAAAATATTAGCTATACCGTCTATGATGGTATTACCCCAGACCCTACTTTTCAGGTTGTCGAAGAGGGATTACGTAAATCTGTAGAGGCTAAGTGCGATTCGATCATAGCTATCGGTGGTGGCTCGGTGATTGATGCCGCCAAGATGATTGCCATGTCTCAAGGCAATAACTGCAAGCCAAAACAACTTATGGGTATTCTTAAAGCCAGAAAGCCTTCTGTACCGTTATATTGTGTGCCTACGACTGCGGGTACTGGCTCAGAAGCAACGCTTGGCGCAGTTGTATCAGACGACAAAACTCATCAAAAATCCCTGTCTATCGACCCCAAAATGGTGCCACTAGCGGCGGCGATTGACCCTGTGATTATGAAAGGCATGCCTGCGCATATTACCGCTGATACCGGTATCGATGTCTTAACCCATGCGTTAGAGGCATGGATGAGTGCCAATGCTAGTGTCGAGACTGATTATTATGCTGCCTCTGCTGCCAAATCTGTCATGCAAAACTTACCGCTGGTTTATAAAGATGGCGGCAATCTTAAAGCCAGAGAAGAGATGGGTATCGCCGCTCATTACGGCGGGATAGCCTTTAACAAAGCTGGTCTCGGTTATGTCCATGCCATCGCTCACCAGTTAGGGGCTTACTACCATATTCCACATGGTCGTGCCAATGCCATCGTGCTGCCATATGTCCTCGATGTAAATCGTAAAGCCACTAAAAAACGCTTAGCTGAATTGGCTAGAAAAACGGGCATGGTACAAGTAGGTCAGGCTAGCAGTAGTGATAGCGATATAACTGATCATCTAATCGCCCAAGTACGCGATTTGATAGCAAGCTTAAATATCGATCCAATGGTTAAAGGGATGCAGAGCAGTGATTTTGATAACATTGCTAAAGCAGCGGCAAAAGAAGTCAGTGACACCTATGCCGTGCCAACGTATCTATCCGCATCTGAAATTAAAGGTATCCTAACGAAGATTAAGCAGGCTAGTGATGAGTATGCGGGTAGTGAGTCTAAGAGTGATAAAGTCGCTTAGCCATAATAAAAAAGTCACTAAAAGAAAAAGCACCTTACTTTCATAGTAAGGTGCTTTTTTATGTTTCTAAACAGCTAAATTAAAATGCTGGACGGCGTTTTGGCACAGCGTCTAAAAACTCATTACGTGCTTGGTTGTCGTGTACATACTCACCTAACATCGCTGTACTGCGCGTGGTCGAATGCTGTTTGTTGACACCGCGCATCATCATGCACATGTGCGCTGCATCCATGACGACCGCTACACCGCGGCAGCCAGTCACATCCATAATCGTTTGCGCCACTTGTTCGCTTAAATTCTCTTGAATTTGTAAGCGACGAGCAAACATATCGACGATACGGGCGAATTTTGATAGCCCTAAGACTTGACCATTTGGTAAATAGCCAATGTGCGCGACACCATGAAACGGCAACATATGATGCTCGCATAATGAATAAAATTCAATGTTTTGCACCAAGACCAATTCACGATTGGTCGATGGGAAGACCGCATCATTGACGACTTCATCCAAGCTTTGATGATAACCCTGAGTCAAGTGAGCAAAGGCTTTTGCTGCACGCATTGGGGTTTCTTCTAAGCCTGGGCGCTGTAGGTCTTCGCCAGTCGAGGTAATAAGCTGGCGATAGGACTCGATGCTTTCTTGATAATCTGATGTTATTGTTGGGGTATTGCTCATAAGTTTGGCAGCCATCCAAAATGTGGGTGTAGCTTAACGCTAAATCCTTAATTACAAACAACGCTTGTAAAGGATTTTTATAAAAATTGTGCAAGCTGGAGGGTTGTGATTATACTTGAAAATAGCTCAACTTCATACCGTTATGGATAAACCCTTTCAGCTAATTAAAGTAATACTGTCTGAATATTTGTATATATAAAATACCATTTAGAGTGATACAAGAAAGTATCATTAATGAACGACAGGGCTCTGTTTAGGTAGCTATAGTTTACGACTGTTTACTTAAACTGATTCGTGTATAATATAGCAACTTTTATATTTTTATTTGCCATTTTTATACCGGCTCATTTTACCGAGTTTTAACCGTTCAACAAGGAAATATTATGCTACTACAAGGACAACGCTTTGTCGTCACCGGCATCGCCAGCAAACTTTCTATTGCCTGGGCAATCGCTGAAGCCTTACATCGTGAAGGCGCATCGCTGATTCTTACCTATCCCAATGATAAAATCAAAAAACGTGTGGATATGGCCGCGGAAAAGTTCGAAGCAGATTTAGTTCTTGAGTGTGACGTGGCGTCTGATGAGTCGATTGCTGCATGTTTTGAGCAAGTCACTGCCCATTGGGGTGATGGTATCGATGGGGTGGTACACGCAATTGGCTTTGCACCGATGGATCAGCTGGATGGGGATTTCGTCAACGCAACGACCCGTGAAGGTAGCCAAATTGCTCATGACATCTCAAGCTATAGCTTTGTGGCATTAGCAAAAGCCTCACGTGAGTTGTTGGCAATGCGCCACGGCTCGATGCTGACCTTGACTTATGAAGGTAGTATTTCAGTCTTGCCAAATTACAACGTCATGGGTATGGCAAAAGCCAGTCTTGAAGCGAGCGTGCGCTATCTTGCTACTTCTATGGGCGGTGAAGGGATTCGTGTCAATGCGATTTCTGCTGGTCCTATCCGTACGCTTGCTGCCAGTGGTATCAAGTCATTCCGTAAAATGCTTGATGTCAGTGAAAAAATTGCCCCGCTACAGCGTAATATTACCCAAACTGAAGTAGGCAATGCTGCCCTTTTCTTACTATCACCTTGGGCGTCTGGTATCACTGGCGAGATTATGTTCGTTGATGCAGGTTTTAATACCGTTGCTATTAGCGAGCAATTAATGATGCTTGATGAACAGAAATAATTAAAGGTATTTCTCAATAATGTATATTGAGAAATAAGGAAGACAGCCAATCGGTTGTCTTTTTTAGTTATACTATGGGCTTTTTTGGTGATGAGCCTTTAGGCGACAAATATGATAACCAGACTACCAAGATGGATATTGTGGGGCGGCGCCGTGCTGGCGTTTAGTGCAGGCTGCGTCAATACAGCCGCATTGATGGGTTTTACCAACTTATCTGTCTCTCATGTGACGGGCAATGTGAGCTTGTTTGCCGCGGCGGTTGCTTATCTAGATGCTCGTAGTATCTTGTTTATTGGTGCGATATTGCTGTCTTTTTTGGCAGGGGCAATATTGAGCGGTTTTGTCATTGGTCAGACGTCATTGACACTAGGCAGGCGTTACGGTAATGCTCTTTATATTGAAGCAGGTTTATTATTGCTCAGCTATTGGTTATATCAGCAGCACGATTATCTAGGGCAGTTGGCTGCCGCGATGGCTTGTGGGTTGCAGAATGCGATGGTCGCGACTTATAGCGGTGCAGTGATTCGTACCACACACTTGACCGGACTGACCTCGGATATGGGCGCGGCCATCGGTAATTGGCTGGCAGGTCGTTCGATTAGCAAGCCGACATTAGGCTTTCAAGCGATTATTTGGTACTGCTTTTGCGGTGGTAGTACGGTCGGTGCGTTTTTATATGCCAAAGTGGGCTATGGCGCGTTGTTTTTACCCATTACTATTGTTCTCACTGCCGCCTTTGTTTATAACTATGTGTCAGACAATCTGCCAGAAAAAAGACAACCGAGAAAACGTAAAGAGCGCTCATCTAATTGATGAGCGCTCTTAAGTTTGTTGGCTAAGTAGATTACTTATCATCTTCCTTATGGTCCTCGTGTTCGTGCATGCCTTGCATCATATCCAGTGCAGAGTCATCAGTACGCTGCTGGTCCTGTTTGGACAGTCCATCTTGATTGATATCTTTTCGTGCCATTTTAGTAGTCGAGTCGGTTTTGTTTGAATCTGTCATAAAGTGCTCCTGTTTGTTTTTATTAACCTTCCAATAAAAGCGCCAATAAAATATGCTTGCTGTACATTTTATCCTACGCATTTTATTACGCGTCTTATACTGGTGTTTAGTTTTTTACTGATTTAGTATGGAATAGCACCATGACGTTGTACAGATACGATGTGCGCTTGTTTAGTGACGTTGTGTAACTATGCATCACAATGGTTGCTACTACCTAACGATGGATAATTATAAGAGTATACTCAGAATAGTAAGTTGTTAAATTTAAAGCACTACTAAAAGCATGGCTCAGTATGGGTTTGCAAAAGACTTTGCCAAATGATTTTTCTGCTATATATCTATTATGATAGCGGCGTATCTTTTTGGGTTGATGGCTAAATGATCACTAAAACACGTCGGTATATATAAGTTTCTTCCCCTGTCTTTAAGGAAATAAGGACATTTTATGTCAGAGCAAAAGCTAGATAGCCATCTACCTGATGATGGCAATGAGTATTTATTTACCGATACCTTTCCGAAGGGCACAGGTAAAGGGTTGATCGTTGTTGCCGTTGCAGCGATTATTAGTATGATCATCTACAACGTATTACCGTTCGATATCAATGCCAATAAAGGCTTGGCGATGTTGTTCTTTATCGGCGTGTTGTGGCTAACGGAAGCAGTACATGTGACCATCACCGCGCTCTTAGTGGTCGTGGTTGGTGCATTGATTGGCATTCCAGAGTTTGATGCCAAAATAGGCTTGCAGAGCTTTGCCAGTCCGACGATTTATTTATTCTTTGGTGGTTTTGCTCTGGCAGCGGCGTTGCACGTGCAGCAATTAGACAAGAAAATTGCCCTAAAAATACTATCGATGTCAGGCGGCAAGCTAGGCACGGCGGTATTTTTGATATTTGGGGTGACAGCGTTTTTGTCAATGTGGATATCGAACACTGCCACAGCGGCTATGATGTTGCCGTTAGCACTCGGTATCTTGACCCAAGTTGACCGTGAAAAAGATCGCGGCACTTTTGTGTTTGTACTACTGGGTATTGCTTACTCAGCAAGTCTTGGTGGCTTAGGAACTATCGTTGGTTCACCGCCCAACGCCATCGCTGCAAAAGCGCTTAATATCGCTTTTGTTGATTGGATGAAGTTTGGTGTACCGATGATGTTGGTGTTACTACCATTATTGCTCGGTGCGATGTATCTGTTCCTAAAGCCCAACCTAAATCGTAAAATTGTCATGGTTGAAGACGAGCCTATCGCTTGGAATAAACCGCGTGTGGTGACGATTATCGTCTTTATTATCACCGCATTAAGCTGGATATTTTCTAAAAAAATTGGTGCCGCGCTTGATATTACTGATACTGATGCGATTATTGCCTTATCAGCCGCAGCGGCAGTAGTCAGTCTGGGTTTGGTGTCATGGGAACAGGTCTCTGATAACACCGATTGGGGCGTACTCATGTTATTCGGTGGCGGTATTGCGCTATCGACGGTTTTAAAGGTATCAGGAGCTTCCTTGGTACTTGGTGAGACGGTGGCCAATGCATTATCATCTGCACCACTCATCATTGTGATGATTGCCATATCGGCATTTATTATATTTTTGACGGAGTTTGCTTCTAATACGGCTTCTGCTGCACTATTGGTGCCAGTGTTCGCCGCGATTGCTGAACAAATGGGATTGCCACATGAGGTGTTGGTATTGGTCATCGGTATCGGTGCGTCGTGTGCCTTTATGCTACCCGTTGCCACACCGCCAAACGCCATTGTGTTTGGTACTGGGCTCATTAAGCAGTCAGAGATGATCCGTACAGGTGTCATTTTGAATATTATTGCCACAGTTGTAGTAGGGCTGTGGGCGTATTTCTTCTTAATATAGCTTAGCAACCCCAATAGTTGTGATTAACAATAACCCGATATTTAAGTGATCCTTGAATATCGGGTTTTTCATTTACTAATAACTATAATGCCTGTATAAAAGACGTATCGTTTGTTATCTTGCAGCTATGAGCACTCGAATCGGCTTTAGCAATATAGGCAATTCTAAATAAAATAGATACGTTGGCAAGTTGGTAACCACGTGCTACTGTTATAAATTTTTCTTATTTGCGGTTCGCAAGCGTGACAGAGGCTACGAAAAATCTACTCCAGTAGCACTCGCATTGGTTTTAAAGTGAATCAGCCATAGTAAGTAACGTCATCTCATTAAACGGATTTAATAAATTGGCACAATGGCTCGTAAAAGCAATCATTTATTTACTCATCGCTATGATGGCGCTACTGGTTGCTCTCGTAGCCTTTTATTGGGCGCCTGATCGTAGCGTGGCTGAACTCAAGCAATGGCAATTGCCTAACAGCGAGTTTATAGACGTGCAAGGGATGCAGGCTCATGTTGTACGGTCAGATAAATGTGATGTGTATCGTAGCCAAACCACAATCGATAAAGCAGTTAACACTGGAGCATCGCTACCGGAAGCGTTGGTTTTATTACATGGGACATCAGCAAGTTTGCATACGTGGCAAGGCTGGACGAAAGCATTAAGTGCTAACTATTGTGTCGTTAGTATGGATTTGCCTGGTTTTGGTTTAACAGGCCCATATACCGATGCGACGACAAAGTATAGTAGCGCTAATTACGCTAAATTTGTCATGCAAGTGCTCGATCATCTCAACCTAAATCAAGTGACAAAAGTGACATTGGCAGGTAATTCTTTAGGGGGTAAAGTCGCTTGGCGTACAGCGGCTCTATATCCTGAGCGCATTGATAAACTGATCCTAGTTGATGCCGTTGGCTATCCAGCGACGCCCAAGCAGGTGCCAATGGGCTTTAAACTAGCGAAATATCCAGCGTTGACGCCTATTTTAACCCGGATACTGCCGCGAGATGTGGTCAAAAAAAGTGTGCTAAGTGTGTATGCTGATGATAGCAAAGTCGATGAAGCGTTGGTTGATCGATATTATGATTTGACGCTGCGCCAAGGCAACCGCCAAGCATTGAATCGTCGTCTACAAGAGACAGATAGTACCAGTAACCAAGCGCAAATAAAAAAGTTGAATTTGCCAACCTTAATCATTTGGGGCGTACAAGATGATTTGATTCCCGTCGAAAATGCGACGCTTTTTCATAAAGATATTGCCAATAGTCAGCTTAAGATATTTGATAATTTAGGGCATGTGCCACATGAAGAGGATCCTATCGCCACTGTTAACGTGGTCAAAGACTTTTTAGCACAAACCGAGTAGGGTTGTCGACTATTGATAGTAATTTTTTATGGCAGCTATGTCGGTTATCTAAGTATTAACAATCTAAGGAAGGGGTTATAGTATGGCTTTAAATATGTATTACAAAAACGGCATGATTCGTAAAATACACTGCCAAATCACTGATGATTTAGTGCCCACCCTTTATCAGGTTCATGATAGTGCTAAGTTTCCACAATTAACGTGGCTAATCGATAATCTGTATGAAAATCCGCAGATTCAACCTGCTATCGCTCGCGCATTAGCTGATGAGATGGTAGCGTTTGAGACCTTAATACTTTCGCTGCATCTGCCTTTTCCTAGGATACCTCTAAAAAATATGCAGACTTTCTTTACTGGAGCTGCTACTAGTCAACAGGTTGTATTCGTTCAAAGTGAGCACACATCCTAGTCTTTTCTTAATGGTCTGCGCAATATTGGCCATATTGCGATAGGCTATAATCGTTAATATTTTTACTATCGCACCAGACCTGTCTTAATGCTGGCAATTGCATTATGTCTATCTGTCTATGAAAACCTTGCGCGTTAAGCTGTCTATAATTATGGCCTCGCTCTAGTATACCGTTTGAGTATAAAGAAAAACTAGCAACCATGGTTTCAGTGTGGCTGTATAGCTTGACAGAGACAGCATTTATACTTTCTTTACCGCCTATATTCTCACGCCATTTTCCATAACTTTGGCTATTGATATCATTGGTGATGGCTTCGACGGTTTTAGGATGATGCTTTATAGTATAAACCTTAGTATCGTTGGAATAAGGGTATTTGATTTCAACTTTAATGATGTGTTGATAAATTGCTCTTTGGGTTAGTACTACTTGGTTTGATAAAGAGTATACAACGCATACTAAAACAATAAATCCAATAACAATGGGTATCGACTTTATAGCCAACCTATTTAATTTAGACATATAAAACCTTCTTTATGATATAAGTCTTATTGAATTGATGGTTTCTTCAATAGAGTATGATTTAAGCATATCGATCAAAGTCAGTAATAGTGTATCAGATGATTTTATATATCGGACGCTAACGTCGGTATTAGAAACACCACAACCAACTTGAATCACTGCCAAATTACCCCCATAATCTAGTCACTTCCAAATAATAAATAGCCTAAGTAAATATGCCCAATACTTCTAAGAATGCCTCAGAAATGCCTACTGAAAACAAAACTAATGAACTAAGCTCCGATGAAATAAGTAAAGTAGCAACCCCAAATAACGATGACTCAAATATCATGGCAAACAATGATAAAGCGCAAGCGCAAACGCAAACTAAGGTCGCTACTGATTTACCCGTTCTTGCCAAAGATAGTTATTATTTAAGCCGTCTGGAGCGTGAATTGGCTCGTGCTGCTGTGGCAAAAAATAAAAAACCGAATGCTAAGACTGATAACGGCGATAATAATAAAGCAGACGATGTGCTGACTAAAAAACGGGCGCAATATGACAAAATAAAAACCCGTTCACAGCAAGCGGTACAGGCACGTATAGATAGTATTCCGAATGATTTACCAGCCAAATTAAACCTTGATTTGCCGGTTAGTCAACGTGCTGAGGATTTAATCCAAGCGATTACCGACAACCAAATCATTATCGTAGCGGGTGAGACAGGCTCTGGTAAAACCACGCAGTTGCCAAAGCTTGCGATGCTGGCAGGTCGCGGTATTACTGGGCAAATAGGGCATACGCAGCCGCGAAGACTGGCGGCAAGAAGTGTATCGAATCGAATTGCGGAAGAGTTGGGTGAGCAGTTAGGCAATACCGTTAGTTTCAAGATTCGCTTTAATGAGCAGGGCACAGCGCAGTCTGTCGTTAAGTTGATGACCGATGGTATTTTACTGGCTGAATTGGGTCATGACAGGTTTCTCAGTAAATACGACACTATTATCATCGATGAAGCGCATGAGCGTAGTTTAAACATCGACTTTATTATGGGTTATCTCAAGAAGCTCCTGCCCAAGCGTCCTGATTTAAAAGTGATTATTACCTCGGCAACGCTTGATACCAAGCGTTTTAGCGAATACTTTAGTCGTTATGATAATAAGCTAAAACGGCAAGTTCCTGCACCTATCTTTAATGTCGAAGGGCGCAGCTTTCCTGTAGAAGTGCGTTATCGTCCGTTGACTGATGAGCCGGTGACCAGCTCTGATGATGATAGCTATGATGACTTTGAAGATAATTTACCGCGTGCGGTGGTTGCTGCGGTAGATGAGTGTTTTAGTGATGCGCAAAACAAAGGTCATGCCGACCAAGCCGATATCTTGATATTTGCTGCCACTGAAGCGGAGATTCGTGAGACGCAAGAAATACTTGTGCGTCACGGGCCCAAGCATACCGAAGTATTGCCATTATTTGCACGTCAAACTTATGAAGAACAGCAGCGTATTTTTCAACCCTCGGGTCGAGGTCGGCGTATCGTTATCGCCACCAACGTAGCTGAGACTGCGCTGACCGTACCTGGTATTCGCTATGTGATTGATTTGGGTTTTGCGCGGATTTCGCGTTATTCTTATCGTTCACGTGTCCAGCGTTTACCAATTGAAGCCATCTCACAAGCCGCCGCCAATCAGCGTAAGGGTCGTTGTGGTCGCGTGGCGCCCGGTGTTTGTATTCGACTCTATAGTGAGGAAGACTTTAGCGGTCGTCCAGAATTCACCGAGCCGGAAATTCTGCGTACTAATTTAGCGTCAGTCATTTTGCAGATGGCAAACCTGCGCTTAGGCAGTGTCGATGATTTTGCGTTTATCGAGCCACCTGATAGCCGCTTGGTCACGGATGGTCATAAATTACTTGATGAGCTAGGCGCGATTACGTCCAAAAACGCAACCACGTCTACCAAGTCAAAACCTGCAAAAGGTTTGGATCATCTACGACTGACAGCAACCGGTCAAAAGATGGCGCGTATGCCAATCGACCCAAGGCTAGCGCGCATGCTGGTCGCTGGTTCTGATTTCGACTGTATTCGCGAAATGCTAATCGTTGTTGCCGCGCTTGCGGTACAAGACCCGCGCGAACGTCCCGCTAATAAGCGCCAGCAAGCTGACCAAAAGCATGCTGAATTTCGCCAAGATGATTCTGACTTTTTATTCTATTTAAGTCTGTGGAAGGCGCTGTTTGAAAAAGATGAAAACGGCAATAAGCTGTCGGGCAATCAGCGTAGACAGTTTGCTAAGAAAAACTACCTCAGTTTTCCGCGCGTGCGTGAGTGGCATCAAACGCATCGTCAGCTGGTACAAATGGTCACTGAGCTTAATCTAACGGATGCTAGTGATTCAAAAAGTGCTGCTAAAAATAGCTCAACAAAAAATACCACCAGCGACCCGACAGCGATTGAAGATGAAGCGCTTAAAGCGGTTAAATACGCCAATTTACACCGTGCCTTGCTAACCGGTTTATTGTCTATTATTGCCCATAAAACCGAAAATCGCGGTGAGTACTTAGCGGCTCGTCAGCAAAAAACCAAGATATTCCCAGCCAGCACCGTATTTAAGCAGATACCGCCGTGGGTGATGGCATTTGAGATGGTCGAAACATCACAAGTCTTTATGCGTACCGTTGCCAAGATTGAACCTGAATGGATTATTTCTGCCGCGGGTAACTTATTAAAATATCACTATTTTGAACCACATTGGTCGAAAAAGACGGGGCGGGTTAAAGCCTACGCCCAAATCAGCTTATTTGGTCTGATTATTATCAGTAAGCAGTTGGCCAACTATGAGCAAGTTAACTTAATAGAGTCACGAGAAATCTTTATTCGTGATGGTCTAGTGACCGGTAATCTGGGTCGCCAAGCGCCTTTTTTACAGCATAATATGGATAAGGTTGCCGACATTGAACGTATTGAAGATAAGTTACGTCGGCGTGATTTATTGGTCGATGAAGAATCACTGTATCAGTTTTATGATAAAAAAATCCCTGAGCATATTGCCAGCCGTAAAACGTTTGAAGATTGGCGTGCCGAGGTTGAAAAAACCGATACTAAGTATTTATTCTTTACCGATGAAGACGTCCTCAACAGCCAAGCACCCACTACAGGCGACTTTCCAGAAGTTTGGAGACTGGGTGACTTAAAGCTACCGTTACGCTATGTTTTTGACCCTGCCAGCGATGATGATGGGGTCACTATTCGTGTACCGCTTGTTGCTTTGCCGCAGCTTGATGCAATTGAGCTATTATGGGGTGTACCTGGCTGGCGTTTTGAGCTAGTATTACAGTTACTAAAATCTTTACCAAAAGACATTCGCCGTCAGATTGTACCGATTCCTGACACTGCCGATAGCTTGTTTGATGAATTGCAGCCCGCTGGTGAACAAGGATTACTAAAACAGCTTTGCCAAGCACTTAATCGCCGTGGCATCATGTCAGTGACACCTGATAATTTTAACCCGTCTACTATCGATCGCTATCTACAGCCACAAATCTGCGTGGTCGATGATAAAAACCGTATCATCGAAAAAGGACGCGACCTACAAACGCTACAAATTCGCCATGCCTCTGAAACTCGCCAAGCCGTGAATGAACAACAAGGCGCTCATACAGAATTCCCTGAGCATTTTGCTTTTAGTAAGAACCATCATAGTGCAGGCGTAGTAATGAAGCAGTTTGCCGCTTTGGTCGCTGATGAGGCAGGCGAGGCAGTATCTATCCATCAATACACTGATGTCAATGCTGCATTGCAGGCGCACCGTAATGGGGTGCTGACTTTAATGAAAGGTAAGCTTGGCGCGAAGAAAAAGCAGCTAACCAGTCAGGTGGATAAAATATTTAAATTGGCGTTTGCCCCGCTTGGCGATATGGAAAAGCTCAAAACCATCATTATAGATGCAACGTTAGATGCAGCACTAGAAGAACACTATGTGTTATTCGACCATACTACAGACTTACCTGAAAGCGCCGATAACATTGCGATTGGACTCAGTGAAGAGCTGCCATTTACTCCTGAAGAATACAATCAAACGCTTGATGTGGTATTAACTAACTTCTTGTTAATCGGTCAAACAGTCATAAAAACGCTCAAAAACGTTTATACTCGTTGGCAACGTATCCGCCAGAGTTTGCTGATGCTCGATCGTGAGATATTCGGCGAGTCTATTGAAGATATCGAAGATCAATTAGAAGATTTACATTTGGCTGATTTTGTCTACCGTATGGATTACAGTCATTGGCAACAGTATCCGCGCTACCTAGAGGCGTTGGAAGTTCGTATAGAACGCCTCGAGCACAATATCGAAGCTGATCTTGATGGCGTCTATGCCCTTGACTTACATATGGAGCGCCTAGCTGGACGCGCCAATGATAAAGCCATTAGCGACTATCGCTGGATGGTAGAAGAATATCGCATTCAACTGTTCGCCCAACCGATGAAAACCCGTATGGCCGTATCACCCAAACGTCTTAGTAAAATGTGGGATAAGACGACTTGATGAGGCGTGGTGTTCTAATCATCGTCTGTACATAGAGTTGATTCACTTTAAAACCGACACAGTAAGTGCTATTGGCTATAAATTTATCTCTTTTTTCAGTTCTTATCGCCGTTTTGCTTTTAATAGCTTAATTCTTGATTACCCTGTCTTTAGTTGTTCAGCTTTTAGTTATCACGATTAAAAGCTGACATTTGATTAAGCAGCTCATCTAGTTATTTTATACACTATCATGATATTGGCTGGTAGCTTATACCTAGCAGCCTTTCCTAAAATGATAAATATTGAAGAAGTCGCTAGGCATTGGCTTTTCTTCAATGCTTTTATCAACCATGGACATCTCTTTATTTATCAAAAAGTGCCGTAAAGCCACGTCCTTCTATGGGGTGGATGTAAGGCATAAATAATACTAAATTCTGCGCTTATTGTGTTACCTATGTTATGTACGGGTATGTTTCCTCTATTGCTGCCTTGGATTGGTCGACGACTCAGCGAGAGCGCATGGATATCTAGTAGATTATTTGCCATTGCCTCAGCAAGCTTGTGGCGTCTATGGCTAGATACCAGTTGGGCTTTGATTGCCAGCGCGCTAATAGGCGGTACTATCATCGAATCGCTTAGATCGCCGCCCGTGGTTATTTTTTGCTATAGGCATTCAGGTTATCGGTTTTATAGGGTTAATGCTGATGCCAGCATCACTACTTATTCTTTGGGTCGCTATGATTGGTTGTGGACTTGGTGCTTGTTTTTCACTGACATTGACCGTGGCGCTTGATCACTTATCAGATCCTAAGTTGGCTGGCGCATTGACAGCATTTGTACAAGGTATTGGCTTTATTATTACCGCAATTATTCCGTACTTTGCCGGATTTTTGCGTCAGTGGTCGGGTAGTTTTCAGTCAGTTTGGCTGATGTTACTTATCACACTGGTGAGCATGCTGATCGTCACTATGAGATTTGCTCCTCAAAATTATGCAAAGGTAATGAATTATTCATAAAACTAAATCAAGGATTGAAAATGGAAAATATAGCTATGGATGGCATATGCAATCACAAAGTTCATGAAAATTATGTAGAAAAAGTCTCGTTACTAACGGGTGAGATGGCACAGAAGATAGCAAATGCTGCTTTTTTGGCCGCACAAAATTATCGGTTAATGGTGTCGATTACGGTTGTTGATCGCTCAGGACAGACGCTGGCTTTTTTAAGGGACCATCGAGCAGGGGTACATACTATCCGCTCTAGTTATAAAAAAGCTTACACTGCTAACTCACAAAAAAGAGAAACAGCAGTGATTGGTAAAGGGGTTAAAGACGGCACGATTCCTGAAGATATAAGATACTTAGATGAAAACATACTAATAATGGATGGTGGTATACCTATTTCTATAGATGGTGTTGTGGTTGGCGGTATTGGTGTAGGCGGCGCTCATGGTAGTGAGGATGTTCAAATTGCTAAAGCAGGATTGAAGGCTTTAGAGACGACGGGTTGGACTCAGCTTAAAAAAACCGAACTGTCATAATGGTTTTTACTGCACAAAAAAGGCTGGATTAGCAATCGCTAATCCAGCCTTTTTATTGAGTTGCAGACAAATTACAGTAAGGCTTTAACCTTTGGATAAACCATATTAGCAGGAGAGAGGATATCATCCAACGTCGCTTTGTCCATCAGCTTTTCTTCTAAAACGATGTCATAAACACTGCCGCCGGTTTCTTGTGCTTTTCTAGCAACATAAGAAGAAGAGTCATAACCCAGATGTGGGTTAAGGGCAGTCACAAGACCGATATTGTTGAATACTTCGACGTTACAAGCCTCGTTATTCATGATGAGGCCATCGATACAGCGTGTGGCAAATATCTCGCAAATATTAGCCAGCATACTCATACCAGTAAATAAGTTAAAGGCAATCACTGGCTCAAAAACGTTGAGTTGTAGCTGACCATTTTCAGACGCCATGACGATGGTATTATCGATACCCATGACTTGAAAACAGGCTTGATTCACCACTTCTGGGATGACTGGATTTACTTTGCCAGGCATAATTGAGCTGCCAGGCTGCATTTCAGGCAAACGATATTGCGCCAAACCAGCACGAGGACCAGAAGACTGTAAACGTAAATCATGCGCAATTTTAGATAAGCGCGCAGCGAGTAGGCGTAAGTTACCAGACAAAGCCACATAAGCGCTGGTGTCTTGGGTGGCTTCAATCAAGTCTTCAGCGATATAGTAAGGTCTACCAGTCAGCTCAGATAAGGTCTTGGCAACCTCTTCTGAATAGCCAGCTGGCGCATTCAGACCTGTGCCAATCGCTGTACCACCCATATTGATTTCATGAAATAGCGCACGAGTCGCTTCGATTCGCTCCATTTCTTTTTTTATCATCGTTGCAAAAGCATTAAACTCTTGACCCGCTGTCATAGGCACGGCATCTTGCAAATGGGTGCGGCCCATTTTTAGCTTGTCAGCCAGCTCAACACTTTTATTTTTAAAGCTATTGTACAAAACATCCATTTTGGCAAGCAAGCGAACGCAATAATCATCTAAGGCGACATTCATCGCAGTGGGGTAAGCGTCGTTGGTGGACTGTGAAAGGTTAACATCGTTATTTGGGTGTACGTACTGATATTCACCTTTTTTGTGACCTAAAATTTCTAATGCACGATTGGCGATCACTTCGTTGGCGTTCATGTTAGTTGAAGTACCAGCGCCGCCCTGAAACATATCAACAATAAACTCATCATGGTATTTATTAGCGATCAAATCATCGCAAGCAGCCACAATAGCGTCTTTGGTTGTTTCGTTTAACACGCCTACTTTATTATTGGCAATGGCAGCTGCTTTTTTGACGGTCGCAAGTGCGCGAATAAAAGTAGAAAATTGATGTAAGCGTACACCACTGACGGTGAAGTTTTCAAAAGCACGTAAGGTTTGGATACCATAGTAAGCATCGGCGGGTACGTCACGATAGCCGAGTAAATCATGTTCTTGGCGCGTAGTAGTGGTCATTCAATAAACTTCCTTTAGTAAAAACTTTAATCATTGTAGATAGCATTATAGCGTAAGTGTTTTATATTAGGATTAATAATGAAAATTTATTATATGACGCATAATTAAGTCAGACGAGCCTGATACCGTATCGGACAGACTGTCGTTAATATTTAGTGACGGATGTTTTCTGTCATTACTCCCATGTTATAAAGTATGAAGGCAATCACTGTCAGTGCGACAATGAATGGTGTGAGCATCCAAATGATAATGTTAATTATTAACGATGGCACCAATCCGTTAAATAAAAGAAGGTTTGGGGCAAAAAAATCGGTCATCACATCGATTGAACGCTTAGCAATAGGAAACAATAAAGTACTTAGCCCCAACATATAAACGTACTTACCAAAGCTAGGGTCACTCATTAGTATTGTAAAGTAAAACGCTGAGAAGAAAGCCATGCCTAACGCCCAGCATTTAAGAGTGTAGCTTAAATGAATCATATTACTTCCTCCCAAGGCATTATTGTGGTGGCAGCCAAAACACGCCTCTAATACTTTCATTATAGTGAATATACTATATATGTTATATTATGAATATATAGACTAAGTCAACTGTTTTCTATAATTATCTTCATTTTACTAGGGCGTGTCTTCAATTCATCTTACAATGAACGATAGTACACGCCAGATAAAGCATTGACTTAAAATTACGAGCTAACTTCTCATAGCGAGTGGCGATACTACGAAAGTGTTTGAGCCTTGCGAACATATTTTCAACAAGATGACGCAGCTTGTACAAGTAGCTATCAAATTCTGGATTAGGCTGTTTGGCATTCTTCCTTTTAGGAACGACAGGTATCATATTATGGCTTCGAGCTTTATCTCTGATAGCCTCTGAGTCATAGCCCTTATCAGCGATAAAGTAATCAGCCTGTCCAATCATGTCAATCAATTCACCTGCAACTTGACTGTCGTGGACGTCACCCCCAGTGATTTTAAAATGGAGCGGATATCCATCGGCATCACAGGATAGGTGTATCTTTGTAGTTGCGCCGCCACGGCTTTGTCCAATTGCTCTATCTTCACCACGCCGAGCTCCACTTGCATGCTGGTGACAGCGAACATAGCTTCCGTCTGTGAATACCCATTCCGTATCAATTTCTTTGCGTAAGCTAAAAAAAAATTCTCCCATAAGCCAGTTTTCGACCATCGATTAAAGCGACTATAAGCTGTTTTCCAAGAACACAATTTTTTAGGTATGTCACGCCAAGGCGCACCTGTGCGTAGCTTCCACAGTATGGCTTCCATGACCTCTCGACTATTTTGAGTTTGATAGCAGCCATGCTGTATCATTGTTGATTGCAACTGATCCCAAAGCGTATCTGTTAGTGCTGTTCTCGCCATAACTTGTATTTCTCGCATCGTCTCAATAGATGCGGTATTGTAACTATTATTTATGGCTTATCCAATTGAAGACACGCCCTAATCACTCACTGGGTGTTAGCTTTATACATAAGCATTTATCAGCTAATAATAAATAGCCTAAGTAGTAATAAATAATTAAGAACTAAAAAAGGAAAATAAAATGTGGAACGAACGCTATAACGAAGCGGAGTACATCTTTGGCACAGAACCCAATGATTTTCTAAAAGAAAATTTTCAGAAAATAGCAGCAGGTGGCAAGGTTTTATGTTTGGCTGAAGGCGAAGGCAGGAATGCGGTGTTTTTAGCGGAGCAAGGCTATCAAGTCACCGCCATGGATATGTCTGAAGTGGGCTTAAATAAAGCGTTAAAGCTGGCGCAAGATAGAGGCGTGCAGGTTACCACGCAGGTTGCCGACTTAGCCGACTATGATTTTGGAGAAGAGCAGTGGGATAGTATCGTCTCTATTTGGGCGCATTTACCCGACGCTGTCCGTCGACACGTTCATGCCCAAATTGTACCGGCATTAAAACCAAATGGGGTATTTATCCTTGAAGCTTACACCGAACAGCAATTAACTATGGATGCTGTCGGTGGACCACCAGAGACGCAAAGAGAGCGTTTTGGTTCGTTAACAGTTTTACGTAGTGAACTGGCAGCGTTAGAAGAAATAACCGGTACTGAAAAACAGCGTATGATTTCAGAAGGTAAGCGCCATCAAGGCTTGAGTGCGGTGGTTCAGTTTATTGCTAAGAAAGACAGCTAGGATCTGATAAAAAGTATTTAAAAGAAATGTTTTGAAACTTTGTCGACTTAATGTGAAGAGAAAAGGGTTTGCGTTAATCAGGTGTTCTGTTTTGTTGAGTTAAATTGCTCTGTTTTGATTCAATATTTATTTTTGCTATGGTAGTTGGAAATAAGTCTATGGGCGTATGAAAGGCTTGTTTTTTTAGTTATGAAAAATAATTAACAATACTAAATTCTCAATATTATAAAAACGATAATTAACTATAAGGGCAGAAACTATGAGTAATAGTGCTAAAAATAAAAGAAAGCATATCATCGATAACTCTGAAGACCTAAAAGATAAAATTACTGAGTCTATTGATGATTTTAAGCTACGGGCTGAGCTGTTGGTCGCCAATTTAAAAGAAGGCGGCGATGATGGCTATGATCATTCGACAAGCACTGCCGGTGAAAAAGGGCTTAAATCGGGTAAAGTTTCAGAGCTGACGGTTATTGCACCTCTGAAAGAGGGCGGTGCTGAGCGTTTAAGAAAAGTTTTGGAAATCGCTGGTGGTAATTTAGAAGGGGCAACGCGAGTTGGTACGCTACACGACTTACGCTTTGTATTTTTAGATGATGACACTAGAGTGTTGTTTTGTACCGCTTATGATGGCGATTGGGACCCTTATATCGACGACTTTGCGACCAAAATTCCTGAGCTAATGGATATCTTGTTTGGTAGTGTCAAAGGCTGGCCTGGTATTAAAGACCCCAGTGTTAAGCAATTTATTTTAGACCATCAAATTACAGCAGCCGGTTGGTATGTCGGTGTACCACATCTAACCATTCAAGATATCCGCCGCCAAGATCGTATTGTCAAAGGTATCAATAAAGCCTTAGACGAAGCACAGTCTTAACGTCAGCTGTGAACCAGTATGCTGTTATTAATAAGCAGCTATAGATAAGCTGCTATCTATATCACCCTTTTAAAATGGGCTGGGTGAGATAGTTAGTTCAATATAAAAGAGATACAGCGGGGCTGGAATAAATTTTTTGTAGCCTCTGTCGGCGTAGGCACAGCAAGCAAGAAAAATTTGTACCAGTCACGCAGCATAGTATCGTGTATCTATTTTATTCAGTATCAGCTATATAGAGAATAAGGGCGGCATAAATCAATATAACTATAAAAATAGGTTGAATAATGAGTACAAATACTTCTAATAATGATAAGAAAAACGACAGCACTCAAAGCAATGACCACCAAAATAACCCTCAGCAAGAAAATAAATCTAACAATAGTTTGGGGGATAAACTGCATGACTTAAAAGATGAGTTTGGCAATCGTATCGAGGACAGTAAGTTTGAATCTTGGTTACAAGATATCAAAAAAGAAGTCGGTGATGGTATTGAAACATTGACTCATAAAGCGCGCGGGGTGTTCAATCCTAATTTAGTGAGCATGGAATTAGAAGACATCCAATCCATTATTTTACGAGATCGTCCGACGCCTTATTTTGGGACGGTCGTTGCGCTTAAAATTAATAATGCTAAAGTTGGGCGACAAATGCTCGCGCAAGTTTTGGCTGATGTCACTGGTAGTAAAGAATGGCATAAAGATATGGAAGCCACGCTATCTGTGGTCATGACTTATGCCGGTCTAGAGGCGTTGGATGTACCGCAATCCTCGTTAGATAGCTTTCCAGACTCTTTTAAAGCAGGTATGGCAGGACGGGCTGATAAACTGCGTGATAATGGCGTGAACGCACCACAAAATTGGGCAGCACCGTTTGGTGAACAAGGCGATGTTCATGTTTGCGCAGCCATCATCGCAGATAGCAAAGACAAATGGCAAGTAAAGCTTAGCGAGCTAAAAGACAATATTAAGTCACATATCAATAAAGACGATCCTGCCAGTGGTGACATTGAAATCCTAATGGAGCATGATTTTGGCTCTGATAATAATGTCAAAAATGTCTTTGGTTATCGTGATGGTATTAGTAATCCAGAAATCAAAGGCAGCGGTATTCAGACACCACCAAGCAACACGGATGACGCCATTGCAGCGGGCGAGTTTGTACTGGGCTATAAAGGTGAAGCGGGTACGATACCGCCTATGCCGCAGCCTGAAGTTTTGGGTAAAAACGGCTCGTTTATGGTATTAAGGGCTTATAACAGTCATGTTGCCGCTTTTAATAAATTTTTAAAAGACAACAGCGCAAGTGATGAAGCAGCTGAGTTACTGGGCGCGAAAATGTGGGGGCGTTGGCGTTCAGGTGCACCTTTAGTATTGTCGCCTGATTATGATGATGAGGCGCTGGGCGATGACCCAAACCGGAATAATGATTTTGGCTATAAAGACGACCCATATGGCAAAAAATGCCCGTTTGGTGCGCATACTAGACGTATGAACCCACGAGACAGCAAGGACTTTATTTTATCTGATGTGCGTATCCACCGAATTGTCAGACGTAGTGTGGGCTTCGGTGAGGTGTTACCAGCTGATGTCACCGAAGAGGATGGCAAAGAGCGTGGCTTGTTCTTTATTGGTATCAATGCCCATGCTATGGAAACGGTTGAATTTTTGCAATCTCAATGGATCAATGATGGTAACTTTATGAGTTTAGGCGAAGAAAAAGACCCTATGCTTGGCGTCCATCATGGCGATAAAGACGCGGCTGCCGATACTTTTACCGTTCCTGCCGAGCCAATTCGTCAGCGCTATCATGGTATCGAAACCTTTAATACCTTGTACGGTGGTGAATATTTATTTATCCCAAGTTTGTCGGCGTTGAAATGGATTAGTGAATTATCCTAAAAAAAAAAATAATAAAAAATGCATATCTACTTATAAAAAAGGGCGAAAAAACCATGTTAAAGAAACTATTTAAACCTAAATATGTGCCATACGATAATAAGTATATTCAGTTATCAGAGCAGGATGAGCGTAATATTCGTACCATTACTGACGATATTAAAAACTATATTGCTAAAAGTGATGAAGCTAGTGGCATCGACTATCATACCCGCGATGCCCATGCCAAAGGTTATTGCGCACTGAAAGCGAAATTTGAGATTTTGGACAATATTCCTGCCGAGTATGCCCAAGGTTTTTATGCCACATCAGGTATTCATGATGCGGTTATTCGCTTCTCCAATGGCGCCTCTCGCGTGTCAGCCGATCGAGAACTTGGCTTAGCACAAGGTCTAGCCATTAAGGTGTTCGACGTACCCGGTGAGAAATTAGCGCCTGGTGAAGAGGATAGCCCTAATTTTGACTTTAACTTAATCAATCATCCGGTATTCTTTTGCAATAGAATCGAAGACTACGCTTATATCTCTAAGCTATTTTTAGAGATACCTAAATATGCTAAACAAGGCGCAGTCGGCAAAGCAAAATTAGCGTTTAACTGGTTGACCAACTATGGCTCAACTCTGCCAAGCAAAGAGTCATTAAAAACCTTTAAAGCATTGGGCGGGTTTACGACAATTGAGCCAAAAAATACTTTGCTTTATGATTTCCATTCGCAAGGCGTGGTACGTCATGGCGACTATATGGCTAAAATAAGAGTGACACCGACAACGGCATCGGCTAAAAAGATCACCCGTCGCGAAGTAGATATCGCTGCCAAAGAAGAAGCGATTGGTCCGCTGATTATCGATGAGATACGTGAGCACGATTATCAGTTTGAGGTGCAGATCCAGCTTTGTCGTAACCTTAAAAAGCAGCCGATTGAAGAGCTCACTACTGAATGGAAAGCGTCTGATACGCCTTTTGTGACAGTGGCAACGCTCACGATTCCTTGTCAAGATGTACCTGATGATGGCAATTTTGAGGTTATGGAAAACCTATCTTTTACGCCATTTCGTTGTTTAGAAGAAAACCGTCCGATTGGCAATCTACAGCAATCGCGATTAAAAGCTTATCAGATAGCCTCAGAGACACGCCATAAACTCAATGACGTCAAACGCCAAGAGCCTAAAAGTCTAAAAGAAACCTTTGATAAATCATTTTTTTAAATAGATGTTCAGGATTTTGTATTGACTAGGGTGTTTCAGTTCTACATATATAGTTAAAATACTTTAAAAACGCTACGATACTGCGGGTATAGTTTTTTTGCAGCCTCTGTCTGCGTAGGCACAGCAAGCAAGGAAAAACTATACCAGCAGTACGTGATGTATCGATTTTACTTTTCACTGACTATATATCAAACGCTGAAGTTTGATCAGCCGTATATTGTCTATGACGTTAAGGGTTTTGGCATTTCTTTATTTAAAATAAACACCAATACCGCCCCTAAAATCACCACGCTTGCGATAACGAACGGTAGTGTCAATGGCTCAGATAAAAACACCATACCTAAGACAGCCGCTAACACAGGTACGCATAGCTGGACGACTGCCGCTTGGGTGCTTTTTAATAAGGGTAGTGCCATATACCAAATACTGTAACCGAGTCCAGAAGTTAAGGCTCCTGAAGCGGAAGCTAGTAATAGCCCTTCAATCCTGATGCTGTTGAGCTCATTCATGCCTAATAATAACAGTATAGGGATAACGGTTAGGCTTTTTATAAAGTTAAAGCCTGTAGCTCGTAATGGCGATATGCACGCTTTACCACGGATGCTATAAACACCCCAAGCAGCACCGCTTATTGCCATCATTAACGCGCCAAATAAAGAGGGTGTGGTAGCTGATGGCAACATCAAGTAGATAAAACCTGCGAAAGCTATCAATAGAGCTGTCCATTGCAGAGTATTTAAATGCTCTTTATTATAAATCCCCCAGCCAATCATCGTCAGCTGCACCGCTGAAAATAAAATAAGTGCGCCAGTTCCAGTATCAAGCTCTAGGTAAGCCACTGAAAGACACAGCGCATAAATCACTAAGCTTATGCTACTAAGCCAACTGCCTTTATCGTTTAAAATAGTGTCAGCAATACTGCCGTTTTGTTTTAAAGCGGTCTTTTTTAAATAGTGCGCCTGCATCGCCATGATAAGTCCGAGGCATGCTGCACCACTTAATAATCGAATCGCTGTGAAGTTCCAAGCATCAATATAGCCTTCTGCTAATGCCATCCTACAAAGCAATGAGTTGGCGGCAAACGCTATTAAAGCTGTCGTCGTGTACAAGATGACTTTCAAAATAAATCCTACAATCATTCATAGAGTTTTTGTGCTTAATTATCAATAATAGCCTAAGTATGGTTATTTAATTAAAAACGTTTACTCCAAAGCTCTTAACTCTAGCCACTTTACTACCTGTCGAACTCGTTCATCTCTATCACCGGCAATATATCGAAAAGGCTTTTGGTGGGTGTGTAGCTGACTGGCAAAATAAGCACTTATCTCTTCACGCTGATGTGGGCTATCACGCAAATCATCAGCGACCCACGGGATATCCACCTCGGTCAATAGTATCAAATCATAATGGTGCGCCAATGCTGCTTTGGTAAGCGCTTCAGGACAATCGCCATAATACCAATTGGCATAAATCATCAGCTCAAACAGGCTGGTATCACAGAATAAATAGTGGGCGTTATCTGGTGTTTGGGCGGCTTGTTCGGCGAGCTTATTCTCTAACTCAATCTGACCTTGGGCGATAGGTAATAAATCATCCCAGGTACAAGTAAGTTGCTGTTTATCCCATTTCGCTTGCAAGTACGTACGCATATATTCTGGCACCCAAGGAGACCCAAAGTGCGCTGCTAAATCGCGGCACAAGGTGGTCTTACCCGTACTCTCTGCCCCCAGTATAGCGACGTTAATGACGGATTTAGGCGTATGCTGCTTTAGGTTGCATACGGTAGCGTCGTTGCCATTCATAATATGCCCAAATTGCGATGAGAGTGAAGACGACGTATTGTAGCGCGGTAAAGGTTAAACCTTTATAAAAGTATAGCGGTACGGAGATAGCATCGGCGATGATCCATAATAGCCAGTGTTCAATCTTGCGCCGCGCCATCAGCCACATTGCCATCAAAAACAGCGCTGTAGTCAGCATGTCGGTATAATCCACCCAGGTAAATAAATGCAGACCTAATACGGCACCATCAAAGCTAAAGTTATTATTAATCACCGGTCTAAAATAATAGATCAACGCCACAAAAGCCGCAGTTGTAGTGGCCAGTAATGCCAATATAGGCAGGTCTTTTTTGCTTAAATGTTCCACTTCAATGGTATTTTGAGTATTATTATTTTCTGAGCCGCTATCATGCTGCTGGCTGGTTGGGTTTATATGATCTTGATACTGTGTGCGCTCTTTATTCTGCGTCCAGTTGATCCAACCATAGATGCTCATGACCGTGTAATAAGCGTTGATGAACATATCACCAAACAGCTGCCACTTCCACAGCAAGTAGACAAATATAGCAGTACTTACCAGTCCGACAGGAAAGACCAAGATATTGGTTCTGCTGGCGAGCATGACACTAGTAACCCCAAATACAACCGCCATCAATTCAAGCACTATAAATAGTGTGGGGTAGTCGGCGTATTGTCCAAATAACCAATTAAGAAGTTCTACCATTAGCATTACCAAATATGAGCGTTTATTATGTTTCGTTGATTTTGAGATTTCTAATAGATCAGGGCAAGTATCGTTGATAGCAGGTTATTACAATCGTCTCACTTTTACTCTGAACCGACTATCGTTTAAATTGCGCTAATTATAGCGCAGCTGTCGTAAAATAAAGCCAATCTTTACCTATTCCTGATAAGAAGCTGATTATTTGTAACAAAGTATTAGAAAAATAATAATATTCAGGCATAATAAAGGCACTGATTTTAAGTTTACAGTTATTCACTGAAATCAAACAACTGTTGTTTTTCACCTTTATGCTTATCCCAAGCCTTATATTGTAGTAGACAAGGAAGCTTATCATGACGACTTGTATCACAGGCACCGGCCTGTATATTCCCCCTTATAGCATCAGTAATGAAGAGCTAGTAGAGTCATTTAACCAGTATGTTGATAATTATAATACCAAACATGCCGACGACATCGAAGCAGGAACGGTTACCGCGCTTGAGCCTTCATCAGCAGCGTTTATCGAAAAAGTATCTGGTATTAAATCACGTTATGTGATGGAAAAAGACGGTATTTTAGACCCTGAAATCATGGCACCCGTGATTGCTTATCGTAATTTGGGCGAAGAGCTGTCTATCATGGCTGAGATGGGTGCTGCCGCGCTTAAAGACGCACTGGCAGACGCTGGACTTGAGGCCAATGATTTGGATGGTATCATCCTTGCCTGCTCAAACTTTCAGCGTACTTACCCTGCGGTTTCGATCGAGATTCAAAATGAGATCGGTATGGTGGGCGGCTTTGCTTATGATATGAACGTCGCTTGTAGTGCCGCGACTTTCGGTTTATCGCAAGCGCATGGCTCTATCGTTTCTGGCCTTGCTAAGCGCGTCGCTGTGGTCAACGTTGAGATTACCTCAGCGCATCTAAACTGGCGTAACCGTGACAGCCACTTTATTTTTGGTGACGTCGCCACTGCTTCTATCGTCGAAGATTTAGATACGCCAAGAGGCTATGAGATTTTGAATTCGAAGCTGTTCACTCAGTTTTCGACCAACATCAAAAACGAATATGGCTTTATGGATCGCTCAGAGTTCCTAGCAGCACAGACAGAGATGTATCCAGACCTTAAAGAGCCTGTGACTGATAAGCTGTTTTTACAAAATGGCCGTAAAGTATTCCGTGAGGTTTGCCCGAAGGTTTCAGAGGTTATCTCTGAGCATTTGCAAGAAAACGACATAGCAACGTCTGATGTGAAAATGATGTGGCTACACCAAGCTAATGCCAACATGCTGGATCTAATTTTGCGTACGGTTATCGGTAAAGAAGCAGACAAATCGATTGTCCCAAGCGTCATTGCAGAGTTTGCCAATACTAGCTCAGCCAGTCCGATGATTGTATTCCATCGCTATAAAGATGAGCTTGCCTCCGGTGATTTGGGCGTGATTTGCTCATTTGGCGCCGGTTATTCAATTGGATCAGTATTGGTTCGTAAAGTTTAGTTTTTTAAACCTTACCCTAAAGCTGTCATTATTATCAAAATAGCCAAGAACACTCTTGGCTATTTTTTTGTTTTCAATTTTTAAGCAGAGTTTATTTTTCCACCCAAACTATAAGAAAAAAGCGCCAATATCATAGAAACAACAAAAATGTTTGTCCATATATTGGCAAGATTGCTGAGAGGTTTTAATTTCATAGTAAAAATTTGCTATAATCACGGTCTTATTTCAATTATTCAATTAAAAGTCCTTTTATGAAAGAATCCTTACGACTGCGTTTAGACCAGATGGTAGACCGTTATGAAGAGGTCACCGCCTTATTATCAGACCCGAGTGTCATCAGCGATAATAATAAATTTCGTGAACTGTCCGTTGAGCACAGCGATTTGATGGAAATCACTACTTTATGGCAAAACTATGTGCGCGCAGAGACGGATCAAGCGGATGCAGAAGCGATGCTAGCTGATGCGACAGATCCTGACATGAAAGAGATGATGCAGGATGAAATCGAGAGCGCACATGATACCATTGTCGAAATGGAAGAGGCACTCAACGTCATGATGCTGCCAAAAGATCCCAATGATAAAGTACCAGCATTCTTGGAGATTAGAGCGGGAACGGGCGGTGATGAGGCGGCGATTTTCTCGGGTGATCTGTTCCGTATGTATCAAAAGTATGCCCAAAACCAAGGCTGGACGGTAGATATCCTGTCAGCCAATGAAGGCGAGCATGGCGGCTATAAAGAAATTATTACTCGTGTATCTGGTAATAGTGTTTATGGTCGCTTAAAGTTTGAGTCTGGTGCTCACCGCGTACAGCGGGTCCCTGAAACCGAAAGCCAAGGCCGTGTCCATACCTCAGCTTGTACCGTTGCGGTCATGCCAGAGGTTGAGATTGATGATACGGTCGATATCAATCCTGCCGATATTAAAATGGATACCTTTCGCTCAAGTGGCGCCGGTGGTCAGCACGTTAACACCACCGACTCAGCTGTACGCTTAACACATATTCCAACGGGTACCGTGGTAGAGTGTCAACAAGAACGCAGCCAGCACAAAAACCGCGCCCATGCGATGAAAATGTTGGTCTCCAAAATTCAACAAGTCAAGGTACAAGCGCAGGTCGATGTAGCGGATTCAATACGTCGCGACTTGGTCGGCAGTGGCGATCGCTCAGAGCGTATTCGCACTTATAACTTCCCGCAAGGACGTATGACCGACCATCGTATTAACCTGACTTTATACAAGCTTGATTCTATTATGGAAGGTGACTTGGATGAAATCCTTGATGCGCTGTTACGTGAACATCAGGCAGACTTGATGGCCAGTATTGGCGGCGGTGATTGATATAAGTGTTGTTATTTTCTTCAGTATGAAAAATATAACAGAGTTGTTCAGCTTTATTTTAAATGCTTTATTTGAATTTTTTATTTTAAGTTTATAGTTTTCGTTAATTCCATTAATTACCTAATAAGTTTGAGAGTGTTATGTCAAAGCCCAATAATCAAAATCAGAACCAAGAGCAAGTTCCAGAAGACGCTAATGAGCTGATTGCACAATTACAAGCTAAGCTAGATGATATCACTGCTTCAGGTAAACAGCCTTATCCCAACACCTTTAAACGCACCGACTATGCCCAAGATTTGCAAACTGCTTTTGAGGGGATCTCAAAACAAGAAATCGCTGACAATGATGCTAAAGGCGAGAAAACACAGGTCAATGTCGCTGGTCGGGTGATGCTCAACCGTGGTGCATTTATTGTTATCCAAGATATGACAGGCCGTATCCAATTATATGTGGCACGTAAAGAGCTTGATGATGAGACGCGTGCGAGTATTAAGTCACTAGATTTAGGTGATATCGTTGGTGTGTCAGGCTATATCGGTCGCTCAGGAAAAGGCGATTTGTATGTGCATATTGAAGAGTTTCATCTACTAACTAAAGCGCTACGTCCAATGCCAAATAAGTTTCATGGCCTAGCCGACGTGGAAGCGCGCTATCGCAATCGTCATCTTGATTTGATGACCAATGAAACAACCCGCGATACGTTTATGATTCGCAGCCAAGTGGTCAGCGGTATTCGCAAGTTTATGTTGAACGAACGTTTCATGGAAGTTGAAACGCCAATGATGCATCCTATCCCAGGTGGTGCGGTGGCACGTCCATTTGAGACCCATCATAATGCGCTAGATATGCCGTTGTATCTGCGTATCGCCCCTGAGCTTTATCTCAAACGCTTAGTCGTTGGTGGTTTTGAAAAAGTATTTGAGATTAACCGTAGTTTCCGCAATGAAGGTGTGTCAACCCGTCACAACCCTGAGTTCACCATGATTGAGTTTTATCAAGCTTATGCTGATTATCATGATTTGATGAATTTGACTGAGCGTTTGTTTAATGAATTAGCGTTGGATATTTTGGGTACGACTGAGATTACTTATCAAGAAGAAGCTATCAGCTTAAAAGCACCATTTATACGCCTATCTATGTCTGATGCCATTGCAAAATATGCTGAAAACTTCGATATGGCACGTATCAATGACCGTGAATACCTAGCAGAGTATGCATCGACGACGCTTAAGCAACAAGTAAAAGACGTGTTTGGTGTGGGTAAATTGCAGACTATTATCTTTGAAGAAACCGCTGAGCATCAATTACGTCAGCCAACCTTTATTACTGAATATCCAGCTGAAACCTCACCACTCGCACGTCGTAGCGATGACAATCCTGAGATTACCGATCGTTTCGAGCTATTTATCGGTGGTCGTGAATTGGCCAATGGCTTTAGTGAGCTCAATGATCCAGCGGATCAGGCAGAACGCTTCCGTGGGCAAGTTGCTGAAAAAGATGCTGGTGATGATGAAGCCATGCATTTTGATGAAGAGTATATAGAAGCGTTATCTTACGGCTTGCCGCCGACAGCAGGAGAGGGTATTGGTATTGACCGTTTGGTTATGTTGTTTACCGACTCTGCCAGTATTCGTGATGTGATTTTATTTCCACACATGCGCCGTAAACTAGAGAGTTAAAGCGAGCTGCTTGCCATACATCCCTGCTGGCACTAAACTGAACATAAGAAGGCCATTTACACTTAACGGCTTAGACTCATGAGGTTTTATGGGTATTTAATAGATACTTAATGGATAGGGATACTATGGACACTCAGCAAGCATCACCCTCACTTTGGCAGCAGATGGTTCAGCAAAGTTTTTTGTCTTTGTATGAGTTACCAGAAGATAAGAGAAGTAACCCTGAGCATTTTCAGGGTTATGATTTTGTTTTTGAGTTTTCTAATGCCATTATTTATCTGATCGTCAATGATGTGGTGATGCAAGCGGATAAGGAAAAAATAGACAGTACTCAAATTCGTGAGTGGAGAAAAGAGACTGTCAACCAACTCATCAAGCATCATGCCCAGCTTTATCTAAAAAATGATAAATCGATGGCGGATAATAAAATCTCAACCGATAAAGAGGTATATTTTATCGGTTTGACGTCACTGTCTATCAAGCATCAAGGTGATGCTCCAGAAGTATTGCCTTATACGGTCGGTTATGAATATGGCAGTCAGTTTTTTGCCGAAGACTGTGTGCTAGATTTGGATGATGAGCAAAGTGTTTTACAAATATTTAGCCGTCAAAACTTTATTGAGATAATAGAACAGTTGGTGACGCCGAGTGATTTGACGGCATTTTTAGCGTTTCATCGCCGTCAATTGACAGGGTTTGAGACGTTCCAAGACGAGTCGACGTTGCTTATCCAGTTTTTACAGTCACCTGACTTTCATCAAAGAGCGATTAGGGTACAAGAGCAATTGATCGATAATGAGTTAATCGATCAGATTGAGCTACGCTTGCTCAAAGCGGCAGAGCCTGATCAGGCAGTACTTGCCAAAGCACTCATGGCTGAGATTCAAAAAAACACTCGGATGTGGTACAAGCTATTTAACAGTTTGATCAAAAGTTATTATGAAGCAGGTCAACCACTACCAAAAGTGCAGGTCGATATTTTGGTAGATGAGTCAATGTATACCTACGCTTGTTTGGTTGAAAAAATCCTAGCTTATAAAACCATGGACCAAGATTCTCGCTGGAATGGTTATGTTTGTCATGAGCATTCTTATAATGTGTTTGGACGCCACTATCTCATGGTGTTTTATGCGCAGGATGAAAATAGCCCACTTAGCACAGACAAGGTACGTGCTTCTCATCAAGATTTATTGTTAGAACTTAACGCCCAGATGCAGGATCCCGTAATGGATGACTTGTTTTTGATCGGTGTGGAGTTTAGACCTTGCGACGATAGCGTAAATACTGAGGTGCATCTGGATGCTTTTTATCAGAATGGCTCGCTTATAGATGTAAACACCCAGCGTTTATACGAACAGCTGGCGCAACTTAAAGCCCAGTTATAATCAACTCTATATAAAACGCATACGGTAAGGCTCGCTTAGTCTACTATTTGTAGGACGCTCACTCGCCTTTCTTATATTCAAACTATATTGAACCGGCTACATAATCCAAATCTAATATAGATCGCTGATCTGATGCTTTACCTATATTTGTATTTTTCATATTGGCATTTACTATGACGCAGCAATATCAAGTTTTAGCGCGCAAATACCGTCCCAGAAACTTTCACGAGTTGATTGGGCAAACGCACGTCTCACAGGCGTTGATTAATGCGATTGACTATAATCGTCTGCATCATGCTTATCTGTTTACGGGTACGCGCGGTGTGGGTAAGACCACGATTGCGCGTATTTTGTCCAAATGTTTGAACTGCGATACTGGAATAACCAGTACGCCTTGCGGTGTGTGTGATAACTGCGTGGCCATCGATCAAGGTCGTTTTATCGACTTGATTGAGATTGATGCAGCCTCTCGTACCAAGGTTGAAGACACACGCGAGCTACTAGATAACGTGCCTTACGCGCCAAGCCAAGGGCGTTATAAAGTCTACCTGATTGATGAAGTGCATATGCTATCAACGCACAGCTTTAATGCGCTACTCAAGACGCTAGAAGAGCCGCCTGAGCATGTTAAGTTTTTACTCGCTACTACTGATCCACAAAAACTGCCCATTACTATCATCTCGCGCTGTTTGCAGTTCGTGCTACGTCCGCTGCCGCAAACATTACTCAGCGAGCATTTGGCAAACATCCTTACCCAAGAGCAAGTAGATTATACGCAGCCTGCACTTTGGCAGTTGGCCAGTGCGGCAAAAGGCTCAGTACGCGATGCTTTATCATTGACCGATCAGGCTATCGCCTTTGGTCAAGGTGCGTTGGATGATGTTACTGTCAACGCTATGCTTGGTCTCATTGATGCTGCTGATTTGGTCAGTCTAATTACCGATATCTACAATCATGATAAATCTGCCGTCGCTGCTCATATTGAACAGATGCGCGCCCAAATGGTTGACGCGACCAGCATGTTTGATGGACTGGCTGAATTACTACACCAGTTAGCATTAACTCAGTTGCTACCTGAAGTCGCTCTTAATGTAAATGAGGCGCAGGCACAAGATATTAATACGCTTGCCCAGCATATTAGCCCCGATATATTGCAGCTCTACTATGAGATTGTGGTACAAGCGCGCGAAGGCGTTAAACTTGCTAGTACACCGATGCAAGCGCTAGAGATGTGTATTTTACGCTTATTAGCGTTCCGCCCATTGCCTGTCGATGAAGTGTTAAGTAGTCATTCTATTGGATCTGCATCAGCTTCAGAAACGCCTGTTATAGAAGGTGGTAGTGCTACCTCAGATAATGACAATGTTGATAATGATAGGGTTGATAATGATAGGGTTGATAATGATAGGGTTGATAATGATAGGGTTGATAATGATAGGGTTGAAAACATTACAAATGTTACATCGCTTTCGAATGCACATTTAGCTTCAGTGCCACCATTACAATCTTACGATGTTGATTATCAACAACAGGGTAATGATGAGCAGCTGGGCGTAAGTCAAGAATATGAGTCGGAGGTTTTAAGCAATAGCGTTACTCCTGAACCTGTTGTTGAGCCTGAACCTGTTGTTGAGCC
>NZ_JBQSXN010000026.1:0-37167 GCF_052378235.1 Psychrobacter sp. AOP3-A1-26 | reverse complement strand
TTTTAAAACCGCCCTTAAACATTGGTAAAATAAGAAAAACACGGTTCACATATAGTAAGTTCAATATAAAAGCGGTACGGCGGCGGGACTGGTATACCTTTCTTTAAAATATAAGCTTTGCAGCCTTTGTCAGCGTAGACACAGCAAGCCAGAAAAATTTATACCAGTTCCGCGTCATATCATAACGCATCTGTTTTATTTAGAACCGACTATAGAACCGTTTTATTATCAACACATTAGCTAAACAGTATTTATTTGATTAAAACACTAGAATTACGGCTGAGCAAACAATCCACTATATGGTGACATGAATGGCAAAAACGTCTGGAAAGCGCTTTATGAAACTCGCTGGTATGACCGCAAGCATTGCTGGCAAAGCAGCTAAAAACTCATTTAGGCATCTCTCAAGTGACGAAGAAAAACGTCTGCAAGCGCGCTCAGAATTAATGCAAGACGTGGGTATCCAGATAGCCGAAACGCTTGGAGAAATGAAAGGTGCGGTGATGAAAGTGGGGCAAATTGCTTCACAGTATAAAGACGTCTTTCCACCTGAGGTTGCCACCGCTTTAGAGAAGCTACAAAAAGATGCGCCGCCCATGCCCTATGCGCAGATACGGGCGCAAATCGAGCGTGAACTTAACGCGCCTGTCAACGAATTGTTTGCTGAGTTTGAAGAAACCCCTTTTGCTGCCGCTTCTATTGGCCAAGTACACAAAGCCACACTGCCAACGGGACAAAAAGTGGTGGTCAAAGTCCAGTATCCTGACGTCGATGAGAACTGTGATAGTGATCTCAAGCAAGTACGTATGGCGCTAAAAATCGCTGGTGTACTTAATATGAGTAAACAGTTACAAGAACAGCTGTTTAACGAGATTCGCCAAAGCTTGCACGATGAGCTGGACTATATTAAAGAAGCGCATAACTTGCGAGTGTTTGGGGCTTTTCATGCAGAAGATGAAGGACTTATCATTCCTAAAGTCGTTAGCAGCCATTCTTCCAAACGGGTTTTGACCTTGACCGAAGAGATGGGCGAAACGTTAACAGTCGCAGCGACATGGGACAATGACATCAAACAAGAAATAGCAAAGCGACTGTTTCACTTTACTGCAGGACAGTTATTTGGCTTGTACCGTATGCATTGCGACCCACATCCTGGTAACTTTGCTTTTCGCAAAGATGGTAGCGTCGTGGCTTATGATTTTGGGGGTATTCGGAGTTATAGTGATAGCGAAGTTAAATTGTTCCGCCGTTTTGCCAAGCATGCTATTACAAGCGATACGACTGCCCTTGAACAAGACCTTGTTGCCTTAGACATTCGCCGTGACGATGATAAAAATATTCCGGGTGAGTTCTATGAAAAATGGCTCTCTATCGGCCTAAAGCCTCTCTCTATCCAGCCTTATCAAGAAGGCGCTTTTGATTTTGCTAGTAGTGAAGTCCATCACGAAGCCATCGCCCAAATGCGTACTTCGTTGAAGTACTTTGGACAGTTTCAGCCTTCTGCGACGACCATGATGTTAGATCGTACGGTATCAGGGCAGTACTGGAACTTGGTCAATTTAGGCGTTGAGATTGACCTATCACCACTCGTTGATGAATACATAGAGGTTTAATTCGAACGACAATTAAATGTGTAGGGCATGGCCACAACGATCACAAAACTCTGCCCCTACCGCATGTCCAAACTTACCACAATTTGGACAGGCTATCGGGTTCAGCTGCGGACGCATATTACGCGCTAATTCAGCCGTAAAAATACCCGTTGGTACGGCAATAATGGCATAACCGGTAATCATAACCATCGAAGCAATTGCTTGACCGATTGGCGTTTTTGGTGACATATCGCCATAACCAGTTGTGGTGACCGTCACCACCGCCCAATAAATAGATATCGGAATACTGGTAAAGCCATTTTCTGGCCCTTCGACCACGTAGACAACCGCACCAAAAATCGTGACCAATAGTACTAATGATAAGAAAAACACCGTAATTTTTTGCTGACTGGTTTTGAGCGCTGAGGCCAAAAAACCCGCTTGCTGCATGTAGGTGTTGAGCTTAAGCACACGAAACACGCGTAAGATACGCAGTATGCGAATAACTAATAGATACTGTACGCCGCCGAATACTAGGCTCAAGTAGCTTGGCAGTACTGACAATAAATCTACTATCCCAAAAAAACTGAACACATAACGCAAACGGTTGGGTGCTGAAAACAACCGCAGAATATACTCCATCGTAAACAAAATGGTAAAAAACCATTCTGCATAGCGAAACAGTATGCCATATTGCAAACGCATATATAGCACACTATCCAGCATGACCACAGCCACACTGGCCAAAATCGCAATCAACAATACGATATCGAACAGTTTACCCAGACGGGTGTCTGTCCCTTCAATAATGATATGAATGCGGTTACGCAAATGGGTAATGGCTTCAGCGGTGGGTTGCTTCATAGAGTCAGTAACTTCATAATATCAATGGCTTGATAGCAACCAATGACTTAAAATGTGATAGATAAGGTCAAGTTAGTCAAAATACCTAAAACTGGTTTATAATATTGCTCACTTATCATTGTGAATACAATCTATAAGTTGCCACAGTGTAGCAAAAAAGCACTCTCAACAACATAAAAATCGTTAATGTATTAGTAGCTCTATTGCCTTAGACAAATAGAATTACCCTATTATAAAAATACTTTTTTTAAGCATAATAAATAAGACGCAGAATTTAAGGATATTATATGGCAGGCCATTCAAAATGGGCAAATATCAAACACCGCAAAGCCCGTCAGGATGCGGTAAAAGGCAAAGTATTTACCAAAATCATTCGTGAAATCGTTTCTGCAGCCAAGCAAGGTGACGCTGATCCTGACAAGAACCCACGACTGCGTGCCGTCATTGAAAAAGCACTATCAGCCAATATGACTCGAGATACCATCAATCGTGCCGTGGCTCGCGGTACTGGCGGCGATGACAATGAAAATATGGATGAAGTGAGCTATGAGGGCTATGGAGTGGGCGGTGTGGCTGTATTGGTCGAAACCTTGACTGATAATCTTAACCGTACCGTTAGTGAAGTGCGTCATGCGTTTACCAAAAACGAGGGCAACCTTGGTACTTCAGGTTCGGTTGCCTATTTATTTACTAAGCGCGGCGAAATTACCTTTAATGACATCAGCCTAGAAGATGAGGTGATGCTGGCAGCGTTAGATGCAGGCGCGCTGGATATCGAAAACGATGGCGAAAGCCTACTTGTTATCACTGAATGGGAAAGCTTTGGTCAAGTCAAAGATGCGCTCAATGCGGCAGGACTAGTGTCTGATAACGCTGAAGTCACCATGTCTCCATCAACCAGCGCCGAAATCGATAATGTCGATGATGCCGAAAAAGTCATGAAAATGATTGATATGTTGGAAGATATCGATGACGTCCAAGAGGTTTATAGTAATGTGAACTTCTCTGCTGAGGTGATGGCTGAGCTTGAGCAATAACATCATCACATAATCAACTATCAGTTGTTCAATAAAAAGCCAAACGTTTTTAGCGTTTGGCTTTTTTGTGTTTAGTAGCGCGTGATACGTGCTTAATTCACATTATGTTTTGCAACTGACCCCTTCAAGCGCTAACAAGTATTCTTTTTTATCTAGCCCGCCTGTATAACCACCGAGCTTACCATCGCTAGCAATGACTCGATGGCAGGGAACGATAATACTAAAAGGGTTTTTACCGTTAGCATTGGCCACCGCACGATAGCCTTTGGGATTACCTACGTTTTTTGCCAGTGTGGCATAACTGATCGTTTCACCGTGATTGATGTCTTGTAGTGCGCGCCAGACTCGCTGCTGAAACTCAGTGCCCAGCGACAGATCTAATGGTAGGTCAAACGCTTGGCGATCACCCTTAAAATATTCGTCTAATTGTTTGATAGCTTCTAGTAACAGAGCTTGGGCAGGTTCGCTTTCGCTTAGGCTATCTTTGTCAATAAAGGTAAAGTCCTGATCGACAAGGTTGTAATATTTTTTAAGTTTCGGAATAGATTTGGAGCTGTGCCAAGCGTTACCTGCCAGCAGCCAATTGGCTTCAACCAGTTTAGGACTGCTATGCTCATTAACACTCGCGATTAACGTTAATTGGTGCAATCCAAAAGTGGCTGTGGTGACTATCATGGCTTTTCCTTCCAAATCGTTATACTTCCAAAACTTCTTCATCAACTAAAACGATCTATCAAACACTACTCTTTATCATCAGTCTCAAATAACGCTGCGACAAACTGCTTAGGACTAAAGGCACGTAAATCATCAATTGACTCACCAACACCAATATAACGAATAGGCACATCCGTCGTTTCAGCAATATTAAAGACCACGCCGCCTTTGGCAGTACCGTCTAATTTGGTAATGGTAATACCTGTCAATGGCACCACTTTATTGAATAGCTCCACTTGGTTAATCGCATTTTGACCCGTGCCCGCATCAAGTACAATCATCCCTTCATGCGGGGCGCTTGGATCGGCTTTACGCATCACGCGCACCACTTTTTCAAGCTCTGCCATCAGGTGGGTTTTATTTTGCAAGCGACCAGCCGTATCGGCTATCAATACATCGATATTTTTTGCCTTAGCAGATTGCATGGCATCAAAGATAACTGACGCACTATCAGAGCCATGACCTTGCGCCACGACTGGAATACTATTACGCTCACCCCAAATTTGCAGCTGTTCAGTTGCCGCGGCACGGAAAGTATCACCAGCGGCCAGCATGACTGACTTGCCCTCACCTTGTAGGCGTTTGGCCAGTTTACCGATAGTGGTGGTTTTACCCACACCATTAACACCAACGACCAAAATAACAAAGGGTTTTTTGCTGCTATCAATGACCAGCGGCGCAACTTTTGGCGTTAAAATATCGACCAATTCAGTTTGTAGTGCCTTATACAGCGAGTGCGCATAAATCAAATCACCACGGTTCGTCTGTTCGGTGAGGCTTTTGATAATACGGTTGGTGGCATTGACCCCGATATCAGCGACGAGCAACTGGTCTTCAACCTCTTCTAACAGCTCATCATCAATCTCTTTGCCACCAATCAAGATACTGACCATACCTTCGGCTAGGTTTTTACGTGACTTGCTCAGCCCCGTTTTCATGCGGTTAAACCAGCTGCCCTTTTTCGTATTGCCTTGAGCCTCTTGCAATTCTACTTCTGATTGCTGCGGAGTCGTCACTTCTGTACTGCTACTATCAGGGCTAACGTTTGGACTATCCCCCAGTTGCTCCTGCAATGGCATGGTTGGGATATTAGGAACGGCACTGGATTCGCTCGCCACATTTTTATCAGTTGCAGCGTTGTCAGTTGTTGAAGAAGCACTTGTGAAACTTTCTGAGGTGTTTTTAGCGCTACTTTGCTCGTCTGTCATGACAATAGGCGTACCCAAAGCGACACTTTCATCATTGGGTGCTTGGGTATTAGATACTTGAGTTTCTACAACCTCTTCCGACTCATCAATAATGGGCACAGATTGCGCCGGCAGACTGGGTAAGGTAATATCATCGTCATCTAAATCATCAAGGTCGCCATCAAGATTGATGACCACACGATTGTTATTATTTGGGTTATTCATAAGCTTGCCCTAAAAGTTATCACTATCAGTTATTTGTTTATTTTGAATGGCCTATATACCGTCATGTTTTTACTCTAGATATGACAGATAATTTTAGCCTAGTTTAGCATAATTCGAGTGGCGCTCAGCCCTTACCGTCTTAGACCATGGTCAAAAATTGCAACTTTAAAAGGCACGACAATAGACTGAGAAAGTTTCGCTTAAGATTTGGACACAAAAATCTGACCCTCTCCATGCTAGACTTCGCCTACTCTACCAAGTCTTACTCTAGGGTGTGTCTTCATTTTAAAATGATTATAAAAATGAGATAAGTTGCAGTCAAACGAGGAAGATAGCGTAAATAATATCGGGATATTAATCAGCTATTTGACGATGTTTGGCAAAATTTAGCCATTTTTAGCCCATTTAGATACAGTCGCTTGAATTGAGGACATGCCTTAGGGTTTGCTACTTATTCAACATCGCATATTCGACAATCACCGGTTAGGAGTTACTTATGTCATCACTATCTCATACTCGTAAAAAGTATAGTAAAAAGACCGTCAGTATCAGCGCAGCACTATTGTTAACCACGATGGTGCTATCAGCGACAGGCTGCAATACTACTCAAGAATTCAAGCCAACGGCCAGTGTGATGGTTGGGGCGCATAAATCTTTATAAAGCCAACTATCGTTAGCATTGATAGTTGATACATCAGTTTATGATTCGCCATTTTATGAGTCATCTGTTTACAAGTTGCCATCTTATATAAGTAGAACCTACCATGCCATTGTCTTTACCATTATTCATGCCTAACACTTCACTACGCATTGCCTGTACCCTAGCAATGGCCACCGCACTTGCTGCTTGTCAGACCAATACCATTGATTCTAATCAACGCTCGTCTGTTCAGAATCCAATGACTCCAAACACCTCAGAGCAAGATAAAGCAAGTCAAAATCAAGCGACCGCAGACACTCAGCAATCAGCATTGACCATGGATATGTCGGGTCGACATGAATATCAGCTAGAAAACGGTCTAAAGGTAGTGGTAAAAGAAGACCATCGTGCACCAGTAGCGATGACCCAGATTTGGTATCGAGTTGGTTCAGCAGATGAGCCCGTTGATAAAGGCGGCATCTCGCATTTGCTTGAGCATATGATGTTTAAAGGCACCAGCAATGTTTCAAGCGCGGATTATGAACGCTTGATTGCCAAATTTGGTGGGGTCAACAACGCCTTTACCAGCTACGATTATACAGGCTACTATGAGCTGTTCCCTGCCAATCGCTTTCCTTTAGCATTAGAGCTCGAAGCGGATCGCATGAAAAACTTAGTATTTGATGAAAAAGAATTCGTCAAAGAGCATCAAGTGGTCATGGAAGAACGTCGTCAGCGTACCGATGACAATCCACTTGCCAAAGCTTACGAATCATTCCGCTTACTCGCATTGCCTGATAGCCCTAAAGGTGAGTCAGTTATTGGCCCAATGAACGAGCTTGAATCAATAACACTGCCAGAACTAAAGGACTGGTACCAGCAATGGTACGCGCCAAACAATGCAACCTTAGTTATCGTAGGCGACGTTGAGCCGACAGAGGTATTAACTCAGGTCAAACGCTACTTTGGTGAGCTCAAAAAAAGCAATCTACCCAAGCGCCCTGCCATCAGTCAAAAAGGCTTCCGTGGCTATCAACAAACTGACTCCGAGCAAGCGGTGCAAGTGCCGGTTTTATTAATGGGTTATAACGTCCCCAGTCTCGTCACTGCTGGTGCAAAGGATGAAAAGCAAGCATATGCGCTGTCATTAGCCCAAGATGTATTAGATGGCGGCCTGTCCGCACGCCTCGAGAGTCGGTTGATACGTGAGCAAGGAGTGCTGACTACGGTAGGCACGTCTTATGATTTGCTGGATCGCGGCGACGGGCTGTTTTTGATACAGGCGACACCGCGTGAAGGCGTGAGCTTAGATCAAGCACAGCAAGCCATCATTGCTGAAATAGAAAAGCTCAAAACCGACCCGATTGCCGCTGATGAAATCGAGCGTGCCAAAACCAATACGGTGACGGGGCTTGTCTATGCGCAAGACAGTATGGAGGGTCAGGCACGTATGATTGGCTCGTTACAATCTATCGGTCTAGATGACAGACTGCTTGCTGAGTTACCAGCTAGGCTTGATAATGTAACGATTGCTGATATAAAAGCGGCCAGCAAAAAATATTTAGTAAAGGATAATTTGACGGTGATGCATATCGTGCCGCCTAAAGATAAAGCAGAAACAAAGAAAAAATAGCGCGGTGTGTTTCATTTATTTAATGCAAAAATTTTTCATAAAGCCTTTATTAATAAGAAGAAAACCATGACCCAAAATACTACTTTCAACATTAACAAAACGACTAAAAAGAAGACTGTTTTGCTGTCATCAATGAAACTATCAATGAAACTATCAATGAAAACAAAGTCTAAGCAGCTACCCAGTTTGAGTGTGGGCTTATTTTTAGGGCTGACCACATTGAGCATAACGGCTCACGCAGATATAGCTGATGCTGAAGACTCTCGCTCCCATGCAGCAGCAGTCGATACCAGTGCACCAATCGCAGCACTGTCAAAGCTGACCAGCCTAGATGATGCCAAGCCTCTAAAGGTTACAGTACCAAAGATTCAGCAGTTTAAAACCAAAGCAGGTGTGCCTGTACTTTTTGTACCGACGACCGCATTACCGATCGTCGATATTGATTTGCGCTTTAATGCTGGTAGTGCTCGCGATAGCAGTATAAAGCAGGATGGTTTTGGCATTGCCAATATGGCCGCAACCATGCTTGAACAAGGCTCCAAGCGTTTAGATGAAAATGAATTCACGCGTGCGGTTGAAACCTTGGGCGTTAATTTAAGCAGTAGTGCTTATAAAGATATGTTTATGGTCTCGCTGCGCAGCTTATCTGATGACAAGCATCTACTACCTGCCAGTGACTTAATGACTCAGATGGTCACTGAGCCGAGCTTTGATGAGCAAATCTTAGCCCGTAACAAGGCACGCTTACTGGTCGGTTTGCAGCAGCAAAAACAAGATCCTAACAGCCTTGCCAGTATTGCATTTAGTCAGGCACTGTACGGTGAGCATCCTTACTCCCATCCATCGGTTGGTACGCTTGAAACAGTCCCTACTATTGAAAAAAAACAGCTGGTGGATTTCAAAAACCGCTATTTAGTCGCGGCAAATGCCTCTGTTGCCATGACAGGCAACCTAACCTTAGAACAAGCCAAAAAACTGGCTGAAAGTATCACGGCTAAATTACCTACTGGCCAGCCCGCCGCTGAGCTACCTGAGCCAAAATCCCTGAGTACATCAAAGCATATTCACATACCATTTCCCAGTACTCAGACCACCGTACTCATGGGGCAGTTAGGTAGTAAGCGCGCCACCAACCCAAAAGACCAACAGCAGCAAACCAATTTTGCTGTCGGTAACGAAGTCATGGCTGGGGGAGATTTTAATGCACGACTAATGACGGAAATAAGGCAAAACCTTGGCTATACTTATGGCATATCAGGCTCGATGAACCCGATGCTGGCGCGTGGACCTTATCAAATTGGGTTTTCAACTCGTAATGACAAGGCTCGTGCTGCGATTGATGCCAGCCTAGATGTCATTAATGAAACTTTAGACACAGGTATCACTAGCGATGAGATGCAACTGACAACAGATAATCTCAAAAATAGCTTCCCAATGGGTTTTGCGAGCAATGCGGGAATTAATGGCTTACTCGGTATGATGAATTTTTATCAACTGCCGAACAGTTATTTGTCAGATTATGTCAATCGTATTGACCAAGTTAAGCTCTCTGAAGTCAACCAAACGATGCGCAGTACCCTACAGCCTGATGATTTTTTAATTGTCACTGTTGGTCAAAACGATCCTTGGAAAGATAAAAAGACCAGTAACTAACTATAGATAATTCGCTTTAAAATGGCTATATAAAAAAGGATGGGCGATGCTATTAACATCGCCCATCCTTTTTTTTGTTTTATCAAAAAACAAAATATTTAATTGGAAACAGTCACTGCCACGTCATACACAAAATGTTCAGGCTTATAAGTTGCCCCATTATAGGACAATCGGACCACGTGCTTGTCATAAGAGCTGACCTGATAATCCCCGTTAGCAAAGTCGTGCAGCGTTGGCACTATTAGTAATGCTTCGATTTGACTGTCGTTAGTACTCACCGAAATATGCTGACCATTTCGCGGGTATAAAAAATAATCACAGTGATTATCCACCATCACTTCTTCGGTACGCTCAATAACCTGACTGTCTATTTCTTCTTGTATCAATTTTGGACAAATATTGGAGCGTTTTGATGCCAGACGCGCATAAGAGTTCTTAATATTGTTTTGAATATCTTTGGCATCTTGCAAATTTTTATCCGAGCCAGAGTCAGATTGTTCTGCCGCTATTGAGCTGTCATCAGAGAATGTGTCTGGGCTGCAAGCACTAATCAGCACTAAAGAGAAAAAACCTGCAGCAAATAAAGCCACGTACGTATTGTTTGATTGCAAAAACGTTTTTTTTGATTTATTAGACCGATTATTTTTTGTATACCGCTGTTTCATAAACCTTACTTACCATAAGTGCTATTTTAAGCCATGTATCACTTTTTATAACCTTGTGATTGACCTCATAGGCATATTATAACGCTTCTAACCCTCTTTTATGACTCTTAGCCAGTATTTATTTACCCTTCTGATAGTTTCAACTTATACTATTCACCAAAATTAGAGTAGCAAGGAAAACGAATGCAAGTACTACACACTGTAGACTAAACGAGCTTGACACAGCTAATCGTACTTTTTGGGTTTCAATTCATTTAATAACGGCAGGAGGAACTGCTACTGGCATGGTTAAAACCCCATTTACGATAGCCTTCGGTATCGAGATGAATCGCGCCTGTAGAGTATAAACCTAAGCCGAAATCATGAGATTGTCCCTGATATTGCCAAAACTGGCATAGGCCATCCTGCATAGTACTAAGCTGCCATGGGCTACCTTCATAATCAGGTACCCAAATATCCATAGCCCCTGCGGTCATATGTTTACTAGCGCTGGCGCCGCCTGCACAGTCATTTAGTCCTGGACTACGATATACTGAACGTATCTCGGTGCTCGCCGGCAAAACTCCTTGGCTTTTTAACTCACTGTATAAACGTAATGTTGGCACAATATTCGCCCATAGCTCCTGCGGGGGCAACTGATACGGCTCATAACCGCACTTACTCCAGCTACGAGCAGTAGTCAGTAGCTGAGACAATGGCGGCACATTTTGCGCACCAACTCGTGAGCCAAGATAACGCTTATAATCGTTTACCTGCCTAGCACGGTAACTATTACTATTCAGCCATGCATTAAAATTCATATTGGTAAAGTCGTTACTACTAGTGCTATAAGTCGTGTTATGGCGTGGTGTGCCTTTATTGGTATTGACTCGTTTGTTCTCTTCTATCGATAAGCTGGCATCGAATTCAAACTCACGCTGTTTTTGTTGAATAAGTCCTTGCATACTATCGCCACTTACTCTATCTGCTCCACTCAACATAGTTACACCACCGCTGTAGCCACCTTTTTGATTAGCATTACTGCGGGCAGAAGGCGAAATATAGGCGTTAGAGCTGTCACTATCAGCGCTGCTGCCATGGCGAATTTGGATACGGCGCTCACTATTGTCGCTTATAATCGCGGCATGGGCAGAGATGCTACTGGCACAAATAACTAAAGCGATGACAGGCTTGTGCATTTGCTTATAAATAGGTTTTTTTGTATTTATCATTGCAAGAAACTACCGCTAAAAACGTTTTATCGATACTATCAAATTTTAAGCAAGCACGCTAAACTATCGCAACGAATCAGTAGCGGCATATTCGTAATTAACACTTATCCTTATAGTTTTTATAATTACGTGACTTTATTACCAGCAAGTTACTTTATTCTCTATTATCTGGTTGAGTGAACACTTTATAATCACTGATTATCCACTTGTTACTTATCAAACAAGATTTTTCTTTCACACCAATGGTCAGTCACACTTTGCCTATGTCTTCGAATCTACAGTATCGTTTTTCACGTCAGAGCCATCATTTAGGTCAAGGTCATGCACCAACGCTATGGCAGCGCATTCATATCGATCCATGGTTGACTCTCCTGCTGCTGACGGTTTGCTGTATTGGTTTGACGATTTTGTATAGTGCTGCAAGTCAAGATGTGGGCATGGTCATACGCCAAATGGTCAGTTATGGCGTAGCTTTTACCGTTATGTTCGCTATGGCACAGATACCGCCTAGTATTTATCGTGTTTTTACGCCCATATTTTATGTGCTTGGATTAATTTTATTGGTATTGGTCGATATCATTGGTGAGGTACGCATGGGCGCTCAGCGCTGGATTGAATTACCAGGATTTGGTAGCGTGCAACCCTCAGAATTCATGAAACTTGGCATGCCCATGATGTGTGCTTGGTTTTTGTCCAAACGTGACCTGCCGCCGTCTGCTTCTAGTATTGTTATAACCTTGGCATTAATCATCGTCCCTGTGTTATTGATTGCTAAAGAGCCTGATCTTGGTACATCGTTATTGGTAGCAGCAAGCGGTATTTTTGTACTGTTTTTAGCAGGTCTATCATGGCGCTTGATTTCAGCTGCCGCCATCCTAGCAGTACCTCTTCTCGCCATCGTCTGGAATTTTCTATTGCATGACTATCAGCGGACGCGAGTATTAACAATGCTAAACCCTGAAGCTGATGTACAAGGTGCTGGCTGGAATATCATCCAATCCAAAACCGCTATTGGTGCCGGTGGACTGACTGGAAAAGGCTATTTAGAAGGTACGCAATCACATCTACATTTCTTACCAGAAGGCCATACTGACTTTATTATTGCCGCTTTTTCTGAAGAATTTGGCTTATTAGGTGTTTTATTATTGATGTTTATTTATTTGTGTTTATTGATGCGCGCCTTGTATATTGCTTTTGATCATACCGATGTTTATAGCAGGTTATTAGCGGGTGCTATTACCATGTCTTTCTTTGTTTATGTATTTGTCAATGTCGGTATGGTTGGTGGGCTTTTACCTGTGGTGGGGGTTCCTTTACCTTTTATCAGCTATGGTGGTACTGCCATTGTGACTTTAATGGCGGGTTTTGGTATACTTATGTCTATTCATACTCATAAGTCTCCTTAACTTCATTAGGGCCTGTTGAGCATTCAAAAGTATGTAAATCGATAACGATAGCTTGCCTATAATTTGTCGCTGTGACAGTGATTATCGCAAAGACAAATTACTCATTTTACAGCCACAATGCCCGTCATTTTCCACTTATCTATTAATACCAATCGGTATTTATCCTTGTTTTTTACAAAAAATTGCGTTAATCTCTTTTTACTGTCTGTTGATACATAACACGTACACAGCTGCTAAATAACTTTGCATTCGATTATATTTTAGTCGTAGATTGTCCGTATAGTTAGCAAACTATGAATTCCAGAGTTTCAAAGTCACTACTTAATTAACGGTTTAATAACAAAGAAAAACGTAACACGCTTTAAACCCTTTACTAATTTAGCACTGTAAGAAGGTTTGGAAACTCAATACATAGTGAAATCAGTACGCAATCTTCATTTTTAGATTATGTGCTTAACTCATATTATTAATTATCATTCAAAAATATCATAAGCTGGTTCGGTCATATTACCGCTAACCCCTTATGATAATACAATGAAAAATTACCATACATTAAAACCCATAAAAGCCTCCATTTGATATCAATCTCTATAAGAATGATCGATTGATAGTGAGTCTTTAGAGTTTGCGACACGGTTAGATTGGTCTAATGCGGTCGCACTCAATCTAAGTTTATTAGAGTTAGGTTTTGATGTATAAGTTATAGAGGTATCTATGAATAAGCGTTTATCTGGTTTACTCACCATGTCAGCTGTTTTGTTTGCTGGCTCTACAATCGCTACTAGTGCCAACGCTGTAGAAGCAAAAACCACGCTTGCGACATTTTCGCAAGATAACGCCTCCCACATCGATCGTGTGCTTGGTGAGCTTAGCCGTCAGCATGATGGTGCATCAAGCTTGGTCAAATCAGCACGCCAACCTACGTCATTAGCGCTTAGCAGCCCATTGTTGAGCAGTGATACGACGCAAGCATCCAATGATGAAGACGTATTGGAGCGTCTGACAGCCGTCGCCTCTAATTCAGTCAGCAAATTTAAGCAGACAGGTTTAGCTTCTTGGTATGGTCGTAAGTTCCACGGCCGTAAAACAGCCAGTGGCGAAACCTTTGATATGAATGGTTTGACTGCTGCTCATCGCTCATTACCATTGAACTGCTATGTTAAAGTCACCAATAAAACCAACGGTAAAAGCGTGGTGGTAAAAGTGAACGATCGCGGTCCATTCCACGGCAACCGTGTATTAGATTTATCTTATGGTGCTGCTAAACAACTTGGCATTACCAATAAAGGGGTCGGCAACGTCGCTATCGAGCGTGTTTCAGGTCCATAGTTGTAAACCTTTAACGTTTTAGACCATGAGCGGTTTAAACCTTTAACGGTTTTTTTATAATGCAGATGCAGCCTTCTACAATAGACTGTCAGCTTTAAATAAAAAGCGCCTAACTTAATTAATAGTTAGGCGCTTTTTTTATGATCTTTGATTGTTTAAGTTTAGCAGATTTATGCTTAAAAACTATAGTTCAAACGCGCTTTCAATCGCATCATCCAAACGCTCAACAGCAATCACATTAATACCCTTAAACTGAGGAGAACCCTTGGCAGGCGCATTGGCTTTAGGGATAATAGCGTGTTTAAAGCCATGTTTCATCGCCTCTTTTAAACGCTCTTGACCATTGGGTACTGGGCGAATTTCACCGGACAACCCTACCTCACCAAATACAGCTAACGAAGACGGCAAAGCTTTTTCTTTGATGCTCGAGGCGCACGCCAACAGCACCGCCAAATCCGACCCTGTTTCTATCACCTTAACACCGCCGACGACGTTGACATAAACATCTTGTCCACTGGTATGAATACCTCCATGACGATGCATCACGGCGAGCAGCATGGACAAACGCTGAAAATCCAATCCCAATGCCATCCGTCTTGGAGAGCCTTGAGAGTCATCAACTAAGGCTTGTACTTCTACTAATAGCGGTCTTGTACCTTCGCGACTGACCATGACCACAGAACCTGCAACAGGTCTGTCATAACGGCTCAAAAATATGGCCGATGGATTGGCGACTTCTTTCAGCCCCATATCGGTCATACCAAAAATTCCTAGCTCGTTTACTGCTCCAAAGCGGTTTTTGACCGCACGAATCATGCGAAAACGCGAATCTGATTGACCTTCGAAGTATAAAACCGTATCAACCATATGCTCAAGTACACGTGGTCCTGCAAGTGTCCCTTCCTTAGTTACATGCCCTACTAAGAATAATGCTGTACCAGTCTGTTTAGCATAACGGGTCAAGATAGCCGCAGACTCACGAATCTGGCTGACACCGCCTGGGGCAGAATTAATGGCGTCGGTATAAATGGTCTGAATAGAGTCAATAATGGCGATGGCAGGTTGCTCTTGGGTTAATGCCGCACAGATGGTCTCTACATTGGTCTCAGCAAGTACGCGCAATCTATCAGCTGGCAACTCCAAGCGTTTGGCACGCATGGCTACCTGCGCCAATGATTCTTCCCCAGTCACATATAATGCACTGCCTGCTAAAGAGTCGGCCTTTGCCATGTTGGTCGCTGTCTGTAATAGAATAGTCGACTTACCGATACCGGGATCACCACCTATCAGTACCACAGAGCCGGCGACCAAACCACCTCCCAATACCCGATCAAACTCACTGATACCCGTTGGCAGGCGTGTATCCAAACCGATACTAACCGCATTGAGCGGCATCACTGCACTATGAGTACCGGCATAGTTGCCAGCTGGTGTGCCACCGGACGAATTTCGTGGCGCTGCACGAGTGGCAGGCTTAGCAGTACTTTTATTATGATGCGGCATACTGACGTTTGGTGCTTCAACCAAGCTATTCCACTCGCTACAATCGGTACATTGCCCTGCCCACTTACCAAAATGCGCACCGCAATGCTGACAGACATAACTGCTTTTATTTTTTGCCATAATGGTTGGGCCTTATTCAGGTAAACTATTGAGAATAATTAATAGGGGCTGTATAGAATAGAAGGGATGGCACTTAGTGTCGGAAAAGTGTCAGAAGAATCTGCAGCATGTTAAATATCTTCAAATAATACTGCACAAATAGTGCTGACTGACATCAAGGTGGTTTCAATGCGAGATGACAACGGTTGACGCCTGATATCCACGCCCTAGAAGGACGTGGTTTTACGGCGCTTTTTGATCATAGTTTGATTGGCTGATCTATACCTGAAAGTCTTTACCAAGATACACAGATTTCACAAGCTCATTGTCTAAGACCTCTTTTGCTGTACCTTCAGCGATAATGGCGCCCTCTGAGACGATATAGGCTTTTTCGCAAATGGCCAAGGTGTCGCGAACGTTATGGTCAGTGATTAACACCCCAATACCACGATTTTTTAGGGTTAGGATAACGTCTTTAATATCACTAACAGAGATAGGATCAACGCCTGCAAAAGGCTCATCTAATAAGATAAACTTTGGATCAGCGGCCAAAGCACGGGCGATTTCACAGCGACGACGCTCACCACCAGACACGCTCATACCCAATGATTTTCGTACGTGCTCTAAATGGAACTCACCGATTAATTTTTCAAGCTCTTGCCGCTGCTCATTAGCACTCAACTCTGTACGAGTTTGTAAGATAGCCAGTATATTATCTTCAATAGATAGCTTACGAAAAATAGAGGCTTCTTGGGGTAAGTAGCCGATACCTGCGCGCGCACGCTCATGCATGGCATATTTAGAGAGGTCCATTTTCCCCAAGGTGACACGGCCTTTATCCATATTGACCAGCCCTACTACCATATAAAAGCTGGTGGTTTTGCCTGCTCCATTTGGACCTAATAGTCCAACGACCTGCCCTTGTTTAACAGAGAAGGAGACATCTTTTACCACCCAACGTTTGCCATAGCGCTTGCCCAAACCTTGCATAGATAAACGGATGGCTGGCACAATATTATCATTTGTTGCTAAAGAGTCCATATTTTTATTATCACTCATAACTTATAGGTATTTCTAAATAAAATCGATATATTAGGGGCTGTATAGAATTCAGCCCCTAGTAAACACACGCTACTGTTATAAACTTTTCTTGCTTGCTGATCGCAAGCGTGACGGAGGCTGCGAAAAATTTAAAACAGTAACACTTGTATCTGTTTTCAAGTGCATCAACTTACTTTAAAAGGGCATAATTCGAGCACTGATACAGATGTATTCACCTATCGATAGCGACAGTTAGGTTAGCGTATGCTGCTTTGGCTGTTGCTATTGTTGGGCGGGAACACCAGCTCCACTCGCTGATTACCACCAGCAGTCGCTTCGACATCGCCAGCTTTTAGGCTATAACGAATGACATTGCCCGCAAAACTAGCGCCATTTTGAACCAGCTTGGCATTACCAGTCAGGGTAATGATACCTGTGACTGCATTATAATCGATTTTATTTGCTTGACCTTTTGCCAGACCTTTTTCTTGGGTGACAACCTGCTGCATGGTTGCTGGACGCCCAGTCGCGACTGCGGAATTAATACTACGACCTTGAGATAAATTGACAGTAATATTGTCGGCGGTCATCTTAAACGTACCTTGGGTAATAACCACACTGCCCGCGTAACTTGTAACACCTGTACGCTCACTATAGGTAGCCTTATCCACCAGCAGCTTAATTTGCTGATTGGCATCTGATGGTAATGCATGACTATAAAGCGGCAATGCTAACAACATGACCACTGGTAGCGCACGCAATTTTTGTAGACTAGGCGTTGTTAGGTTTAGAGCTGTCGACAATGAGCGTAAAGTAGGCAAAAATTTAGATGTCATAAAAATTACTCGTTTTATAATGGGTAGTAGAATTTGCAAACTTTATACTAGGGCATGTCATCAATTAGCACATTTAATCATTTAGTGGTCTTAAAATAGCTAAATTTTGCCAAACATCGTCAAATAACTGGTTAATATATCGATATTATCTGCGCTATTTTCCTTGTTTGACTGCAATTTTGCTCATTTTAAGCCTCACAATCTAAATGATGACACGCCCTAGCTGCTTTTGTCATATGTTTTTAGTATCATGGATTTTTAATAGTGAGTACATACTTAATGAAAGCAACTGTCGTTAGAACAGTGCTTTATCTTGTCGCTCAGCCGGGGTGAAAGCAACCGCGACTTGGCCAAACTCATACTCACCTGTCTCAAGATTGGCGGTCATGCTAGAGGCTTCAAAGCGGTTCATCCCTTGTTCAATCTTAACAGGCTCCTCACTATATACTTGTCCTGATTTGGTATTGCCTTTCAGAGTATTACCAATCACTTTTATCGGCGCGATATCAGGCGCATCTTTATTGCCTTCACTAGTCAATGTAAAGCCACCAGAGAGACTCAGATCGCCTGTCTGCTGACTAATAGCCGCACTACCTGCTTCAATACGATAGCGCTGCTCTGTAGAGGGTTCCCAATCCATAGTAATACCAGACATCTCATCCAGATTGGTCTCTGGATTGTGGGTCAACGATTCGGCGGTAAGCTCATACTCAGTTTCGCCTTTGTCGTTAGTCTGTACAGCCTTAATATCGGTCGCTTCATAATCAACATCTGTTGCTTCGATACTAACTGGTGGCGTTATCTCTCCTTGCTGTTTAAAAAACCAGCCTGCAATACCAGCGAGAATCAACGCCAAAACAATTAAAATACGTGTATTCACGACGATTTATCCTGATTTTGGGTCTCATCAAGCGTATAGTGGGCGATAAAGTCTTGATAATGTCCATGACCTTTTAAAATAAGATCGCATATTTCACGTACAGCGCCAGTACCTCCTGCGCGAGTAGTAATCATATCACTGCGATTGATAACCTCTACATGAGCATTCGGCACTGTTGCGGCAAATCCCACCGTTTGCATCGCTTTAATATCTGGCAAATCATCACCCATATAAGCACAGTCAGCAGCAGTAATACCGAGCGCTGGATCGAGGGTTGATAGCAATTCTTCCAAGGCAATAAGTTTGTCATCGCGACCTTGCACCACGTAATCAACGCCCATCTCAGAGGCACGCTTATCAACCATGGCACTGCTACGACCAGTAATAATAGCGGTCAAAACACCATAACGTGCCAACGACTTAACGCCAACGCCATCATGGACAGAAAATGCCTTGGTCTCGACACCATTGGCATCATAGATAATTTGACCATTCGATAAGATACCATCGACATCCATCACTAATAGCTTTACTTGTCCGGCTTTTTTTATTAAGTCTTGCATCATTTATCTCTTATTATATTAAGGCGTATTAAATGTTATATTTATGAGCAATGCATTTTATCGCTGATTGGGCTTACTTTACACCTGCTTGCAGCAAATCATGTACCGTAATAATCGCTTCCAAACGATTGTTTTCATCGATGATTAATAACTGACTGATACCATTTTCATTCATCACACTAAGAGCATCCGATGCGCGCATGGTTTTACTGATATGGCGTGGGTTGCTAACCATCAACTCATGCATGGGCGTTTGTAAATCGATACCTTTTTCTAACCCACGGCGCAGGTCACCATCTGTAAATACACCGACCACTCTTTGTTGGTCATCAATGACGACCGTCATACCCAAACGCCCAGCAGACATCGTAAATAAAGCCTCTTGCAAAGGTGCCTGATGATAGATAAGCGGTAAATTTTCTGAGCTGGTATGCATCAAGTCCTCCACTCGGGTCAACAGCTGACGACCTAGCGCCCCAGCAGGGTGCGACAATGCAAAATCTTCAGAAGTAAAATTACGCGCATGTACCAAAGCCACTGCTAGAGCATCTCCGAGCGCTAAGGTCGCCGTCGTGCTGGAAGTAGGAGCGAGATTAAGTGGGCACGCCTCCTGAGACTTGCCAAGCGTCAATATAATATCAGCTGCACGTGGTAGCATACCGCGCTTATCACGACTGATACTAATCAGCGGAATATTTAAGCGCTTAACCACTGGTAGTAGCATTTTTATCTCATCTGACTCGCCAGAGTTAGAAATAGCGAGCAACACATCACCTTTTACTAACATGCCTAAATCACCATGCCCTGCTTCGCCAGGGTGCATGAAAAAGGCGGGCGTGCCAGTAGAAGCAAATGTCGCCGCTATTTTACGACCAATTAAGCCTGACTTACCCATACCCGTGACCACAACTCGACCTTCACAAGCCAAAATAATATCGCACGCTTGCGCAAATCTATCATCTATTTGTTCAGTCAGTAATGCCAGCGCAGATATCTCAGTGTTGATCGCGTCGATGGCAGTGCCGATAAATTGCTCGTGGGTTATGTCAATTTGGGTATTACTCATGAATGCGCTCTATTTTTATAATGAATCAATAAGGTATTTTACTATATTATGACCAATATTAATAATAGCTAACCTTAATAATAACTGGGAAAACCTATAAAGATGCCCCTGTTAGTAATACCAATCATGACTTAGCCTTACAGTATTTAGAAGGATCGTCATTATTGACATCTAATTATGATTCGCCTTATACAAAAAAAACCCACTATAGAAGCAGGTCTTAATCGGATAAATCATGTCTCAATTAGTTACCTTCAATGAGGCACTCTACTATCAACTATCAACTATTTAACCATTATTGTCGTTAGAGTCATCATCTGGTTTGCCTTCAAAACCTGTGCCATCTGCTGGTGATTCAAAGCCACGATCTTGACCAAAGCCACCGCGCTCAAAGCCGCGTTCTTGACCCTGACCAAAGCTACCACGCTCAAAACCGCGCTCTTGACTCTGACCAAAACCACCGCGATTAAAACCACTACGATTCGCAAAGCCACGCTCTTCAAACCCACCAGCACTAGCAGGGTTGCCGCCGCGCTCAAAGCCACCACTCATTCCACCAGTCTGATAACCCGCTGGTGTTGCACCTTGAGGTTGAGCACTCGTACCTGTCGTAGTATTACTCCGTGGGTTGCGAGCCGGAACTACTGTTGAGATGGCATGTTTGTACACCATTTGACTGACTGTATTTTTAAGCAATACTACATACTGGTCAAATGACTCGATCTGACCTTGTAACTTTATACCATTAACCAAAAAGATAGAAACAGGAATGCGATCTTTGCGCAGCGAGTTCAAGAACGGATCTTGTAAAGTTTGTCCTTTTGACATGAAATCTCTCCTAAATATTATATAGTTATGTTTTGAGTGCCAATTATTCTAAGTGTTGCATTAATTATAATGGCTAAAGGCAGATACAATAATAATTTTTATTTATAAAACGTATCTAAATAAATACTAAATTTTCTTAAGTAATTCTACTTTATCGCGAATACATTGTTATTGTGAAAAATTAAGTAACTGGTTGTTTCAGTAGTTATTTTTATAAATAAAAAACCAATCGACAACTTCAATTAATAGCTATGAAAATGCAATTGTATCGGTACCAAACTCAACATTCGAGTAGATATAAATTATAACATTTATTACCATAATACTTTGAAACTTATTGTCATTACTTTTTCATATCTTTATAAAGTTTAACACACCTGTCATACAACGGTTTTAATATAGATATTCTCTTACCTGCGCCATCGTTGTAAAGGCTTTTATCGTTACATTATTATCTACAGAAGCATTCGTAGCACTGCCCAAATCAGACGCCAGTGCCACCCCTGATGACGCATTAGGCAGTTGTATGACCTTGCGCAACCACGTGTACTGACGCTTGGCCAACTGTCTTGTCGCATATAATGCCTTATTTTGCATTTGCTGACAAGCAAGCGCCTCCGTCTGACTATCGACCTTTGATAAATGTGCCTGAGTCATCTCATTTTGATCGGTTATCCCTTGTTTTACTTTCTCAGTGTTTGATACCTTAGTTTCAGCAAAAGCCTCATAAAACTGCGCTTTGTCCAAATGCGATTGTTCAAATACAGGGTGATTAATATGGACTAGATACTCCAATACTTGCCGATAGCCAACACAGCGCATCGAAGGCAAATTGGGTGTCAAAGGATAACGCTCAAGCAAACCGATGACTTCATAAACCAAACCCTCTGCCCACATGATATCTAGACGCTGCTCGATACGCTCATGTAGCCATGGACGATCTGGCATCACCGACAATGCATGCCATTGCTGGTTTGGATTATGGGCCAGTGCTTGTTTGGGCTTTTGTTGCCAGTCACTGAGTGGAATATCTGTTTGTAGATATACTTCTATAGCTCGGGTAATACGCTGGGTATCAGAGGCCTTAAGGCGCTGATGGCTAATCGGATCTATCTTACCAAGGTACTCATATAGCGCGCTAATACCCTCATCTTGGCGCCACTGCTCGACACGCGCACGGACAGCATCATCGCTATCAGGAATCGGGGACAGTCCGTCAAGCAATGCCATGTAATACATCATGGTGCCGCCGACCAGCAATGGTATTTTGCTATTTTTATGGCAATCATCGATCAGGCGTGCCACATCACTGACAAACTCAGCGACACTATAGCTTTGCATCGGATCAATGATATCGACTAAATGATGGGGATAGCGTGCCAGCTCAGTAGCCGTTGGTTTCGCTGTGCCGATGTTCATCTCACGATATACCAAAGCTGAATCTACTGAAATCAGCTCATAGCGCCCGCTATCATAAAGCTCATAGGCCAGTGCAGTTTTGCCACTTGCCGTTGGTGCCATCAAACACACCACACTATTATCCGCCAAATTGGCACCCAAGCGGTGAGACAAGCTATCAGACGAAAGACGCATACGATTGCCTTAAAAAGTTACAGAATTAATATTTACGGTATGAATCGTTGGAATAGAAATTGGCTATATAGAAACTGATGGATTATTTGTATGGGATCAGACTTTTTATATTCTGTTACTCAGGTGCAGATGATAGTAGCAATGCTACTAATTGACTGCTATCTATGGTTTTAAGGGCGTGTTTACTGAGTAATTCTTTGAGGTCTACGGTAAACGCTCGAAAATCTTGCACAGACATTTGCGCGCCTAAAGTAGCAAGGTGTTGGTTGATATCAGCAGTACTACTGAATAAACCTTTCTTTTCAAATACACTTTCTTTAAATGTATCGGACTCATATAGCAAACTTACTTTGGATTGCCAATCCTCTGCGCCAATAAGAAAATACTGCTTTTGACTATAAAATAACAGCCAAGGCAGCGTCTTGTAGTCAATACCTTTTATCAAAGAAGGCGCAATTGCTATATTATTTAAGTCAGTAATAATATCCAAGCAATGCGGTAAAGCATCATATCTTATCGATATTTGATCAGAACTATTTACGGTATTTCTGAGCGCTGCATCTGTGGCACTTTCTGCTAACTGATAAGACTGCTTAGGGGCTTTTACCTGCCTGTTTTCTTGTTTATTTTGATAAGGTATTGCAGTATTTTTATAATTTTTCTTAACCACCCTATTATCTGTAGCATCTAAGACTTCGTTACTTATTAAGGTATTTTTTTCTATTATTTGCTTACTCTGCTTATCATTGATAGCAGCCTGCTCTGTCGCAGCGATGTTTTTAAGCTTTGATTGAATCGCATGATTTAAATGCGCCATGATGTTGTTAAGTGAGGTGATTTTAATGCGCTGTTTGGACGGATGCACATTGATATTCAGCCATTCAGTAGGCAGCTCAAAATAAAGTGCATAACCAATGCCTGCTAACTGTGCAGCTTGTGCAAGTTGGCGTAGCTGGTTGCTAATCAAGGCCTCTTTCACCAACCTACCATTTACGTAGATTAATTTTGGCACGGTATGCTGTGAACCAGTTATAGGCCATAACCAGCCATCAACCCCTGCTTGCTTGTTAACGCTATGATTAGTGTACTTGCTAGACTGGTGCATTAAACTACTGAGATCAATGGCTATTTTTAGCGCGTTATCTTTTAGCGGTATACCAGTTGCTTGCTCAAGGCGCGATAATGGCAGACGATTGGCCGTATCATTGCCATTTCCGCTCGCACTTGAAGATACTGATCTTGATGATAATGACAGACGTTTCTTATTATCATGAAAAAGCGTCAGCGCCACATCAGCGCGCGCTAAAGCCACTTCACGTACTATCGTCTCAATATGACCAAATTCAGTTGCTATAGATTTCAAATTACCGCGCCGCGCTGGCACATTAAAATATAAGTCTTTAACCGTAATTGTCGTACCGCGTTGATGCACGACAGGTATGAGCTTTGGCACGTCATCCAACACACCAGCGACCTGCAGCTGACGACCAACACCACTATTATCATGACTGCTGGTCAAGGTTAAACGTGACACCGCAGCCGTCGCTGCCAATGCTTCTCCGCGAAAACCCAACGTCGTAATGCCATGTAAGTTCGCCACATCAGCGACTTTACTAGTGGCATGTCGGGTAATTGCCATCACCATATCATCGGCATGAATACCCACACCATTGTCTATCACTTCAATCATGCTCATACCACCTTGGGTAATATGTATCTCAATATTGGTGGCATTGGCATCAATAGCATTCTCTAGCAGCTCTTTAACCACAGCGGCTGGACGCGTGACTACCTCACCGGCTGCTAATTGGTTGATTAGCAGTGGCGATAGTTTTTTGATACGAGTGTTGGAATCATTGTCAGGCATTAATAGATATCATATTTTAAGCAATAAGAGGTTTGACTGTGGTTAAAGCTAAATTTTTATCGCTGACAGATCTAATCCTTGCGCCTGTCCTGCTTTCGATAGCCTTAGCTCAACTTGGCGGCGCTCTTTTTCATTACTATTTGCGCTGTCACTTTGAGTCATATCAATAAACAATGTCGGCGGCGGTAAATAGCTGTCCGCACGACTCGCCCATTCGATAATAACCAGCGCATTTGGCTCATCTAGATATTCATCAAAACCGATAAAGGATAACTCTTCTGGATCTTGCAAACGATATAAATCAGCATGATAGACTGGCTTGGTTGTGCCGTCATCTTGCTTGATATTATAAGGCTCTACCAAGGTATAAGTTGGGCTTTTCACTGCCCCTTTATGACCCAGCGCTTGTAACCAGTAACGAGTCAAAGTCGTTTTACCTGCTCCTAGATCTCCTGCCAACCACACACTACCTGTCAGCGGTAAAGCCGCCAATTGCGCAGCCAATACTTGCGTATCTTTTTCAGAATAAAGGGTGATAACGATTGAGCTTTTATCATCAGCAGAATTTTCATTAGCTTTCGACATCAGGCTGTACCTGCCGGCACTTGCATAGTGACAGTTGGATTAACAAAGCTCTCACCACGAATCAGTTTTGCATATAGCTCAGGATCATGCCATTCCGCACTGACTTGTTCGCTAAATTCAAACTCTTCTAAAACCAACTTACCCATTTGCTCATTGGCCACATCATCAGCAAAGCATTGAGCATAACCAGTGGCAGTTTCGTGTGCAATCACCGAGTAGACACTGACATCAGATTCGCCATTTTGCATTTGGGTTTGTTTTAAAATTTCTTGCGCCCAAAAGAAAATGACTCTCGAGAACTGCTCTGCCGATGGCGAGACTGGTAAACTTATCCAGCGCGCACTGAATTTTTTGCAGGCAGCAATATACTCAGGATCGTCTTTACTCCAAAAACAAATCGCATGATCGAAGCTATCGATAATATCTTTAATCGAAGATTTTAATAAACCAAAGTCATAGACCATCTGCCCATGATCTAAGCGTTTGGCTTCAAGAATCAGCTCAATCTGATAACTGTGACCATGGATAGAATGCTTGCAGCGCTCAGAGCTACAATTACGCACAATATGCGCATTTTCAAATTTAAAAAGTTTACGGATACGCATAATAATCAACCAAAACAGTAAGCATTACTGTACTAAATATTAATATAATAAAAGTTTGCCGCGGCTACTTATCGGCTTGTCGCTCATTATAGCAAATCGCCATGTATCCGTAAGTAAGCACTTATTAATACCGTGATTGATTAAGCGAATCAATCAGACCGATTTACAAAAGAGCTTTTAAAAGTAGTCTAAACTAAAAACACGCTTAGCTAAAAGTGAGATTACTTAAAAATGGAAGCACTTAAAAACAATATTGATACTAAACGTAGGTGAATTGTGCGGGCGCTATCTATTACTAGGTCTTGAGCCTATACTCGTTGCAGTACGCACCATTTGCGACATAAGCTCTATCCTAACCTTTAAGTCTATTTATTTTGGCTCTAAAGGCATTACGGCTTATCTCAAGAGGAAAAAACCATGAGCAAAAGTCAAGACAGTAAAAAGAACGTAAAAAAGAAACCGCTATTAACGGCAAAAGAGAAAAAAGCGGCTAAACAAGCCAAGAAAGATGACAATGGCAGTATCTTAGGCAAACATTAATATTAAGTGCATCGGTATTCTGATTGACGCTACGCTAATTGAAAAATGCCAATCGAACCTCATGGTTTGATTGGCATTTTCTATGCTAGGCGCTGTTTTTATACTAGGCACTGCGCGGTGCAAACATGATAATCGCCATACCTAGCAGCGCAACGACAGAACCCAATATATCCCAAGTGGTTGGGCGTGTACCATTTACCGTCCATAACCATAAAATAGCCATGGTGATATAAACACCGCCATAAGCTGCGTAGACTCGACCGGCAGCGGTTGGATGTAAGGATAATAACCAGACAAAAGCGACCAAACTTAACGCCCCAGGGATAAGTAGCCAAATAGACTTACCTTCTCGTAACCACAGATACGGCAAATAACAGCCTGCAATTTCAGCCAACGCTGTGACCGCAAAAAGCCCCACTGTTTTTAATTCAGTCAAAACCCACTACTCCTCGATCGTGATAAATCCCGTCAAATACTGCACTGCGTTACCAGAAATAAGCACTCTATCTGATTTAACCACACAATCCAACACCCCGCCGCGTTTTGAGGCTTGATAAGCAAGCAATTTACTTTTATCTAAACGCTCTGCCCATAATGGCGCAAGTCCTGTATGCGCTGAGCCCGTGACTGGATCCTCGTCACCACCATTGGCTGGCCAAAAATAGCGTGAAATAAAATCATAGTTTTTATAGTCGACAGATTTAGTCTGACAAGTCACCACCACATCTAAAGGCGCAAGCTTTTTAAGCTGTTCGTTATCACGCTCAACCGTCAATACATCAGACTCCGAATCATAAACCACAAAATATGCTTGAGCATTACGGTAAACCTCAACAGGCGCAGCAATGGAAAGACCTGCTAATAAACTATCAGGAATATCGTCCACTTTTTCAGGCATCCTATTTGGGAAGTCCATTTGTATTTTGCCTGTATCTGTTTGGACGATAGTCAAAATACCCACCGCTTTGGCTGAAAATCTAATACAGTTTACAGTCGGATTTTTCTTAAATAGCACAAACGCCGATGCCAAGGTTGCGTGTCCACAAAAATCAATCTCTGTCAGCGGTGAAAACCAGCGTATGTGATATATCCCTTTATCATCAGCTACGATAAAGGCTGTTTCAGATAAGTTATTCTCAAAAGCAATAGACTGCATTAACGTTGCATCAAGCCAGCTATCGGTGATAATAACGGCTGCAGAATTGCCTTTAAAAACCGTATCAGTAAAAGCATCGATGACATTGATTTCTAGTTGCATAACTTTCTCTTTTTTTATTGATGTAGTTGATTCACTTTAAGACTGATACGAGTGCTGCCAACCTATCGCTTTTATTTAGAACTGCCTATAGATAGTGTGTTGTGCAGCTTTATAACCAACGTCTAACTCTTGATACATATGCTCGATATTTATCGCTAAATTTCTGCGTCATCATCCGTTCTTCTGGTTGAATCTGAAAGCGGGTCATATAAACCATAAAGATTGGTATTAAAATAAATGCCAAAAAATGAGATAAATATAGCGCCCAACCTAACAAAATAAGCGTCAACCCTAGATACATGGGGTTACGAGTATATTGGTAAATACCACTAGTCACTAAGCTAGTTGCCTTGTCAATTTCTTTTGGACTGGGAGTAGTTTGGGCTTTTCTAAATTGAGTCACACCCATAATCCCACTACTTAATCCTATGACTCCCAAACCAACGGCTAATCCAGTTGAGCCAGTGAGCGTGAACTTCAAAGCAGGCACAATTTTAGAGACACCAAACATCGCAGCAGCAGTAATAACGAATTGTGCTGGTGGTGGTATTTTTAGCTCTAGAGAATTCATAAGGTCACCGTATGGGTATATAGATACATCGTTTTGGCGTCATTCATTGTATCCGTTAACCTATAGCCATACAATATGGGCTTTTATTTCATATAAGTCAGAAAAAATATTAAAAGGCAGGCTATGAAGCAAATTTTGATGTTGTTATTCGTAGTATCAGGCGGGATGGCATTGGCTGTGGAAGCAGCTTTTTTAGGTCCTTTAGGGGAAACTATCGGACAGCTATCAGCGTCTTTATCCATATTTTTAATCGGCGTGCTGGTTTTTAGTTTGGCGATGGCCATACTAATGATAATGGGTCGGCGCAATTATTTATCCTCGCTACCCAAACAACCAAAATGGTTACTAACCGGTGGTCTTGTCGGCTTTATTTATACCATTATCCTTACTATCACTACGCCTTTGGTCGGTGTTGGAACGACGATGGTCGGTATTTTATGCGGTCAAATCAGCGCCAGTTTAGTGATTGATCATTTCGGGTTACTAGGAAGCGCTCGCCGCGCCATCGACCGCTATCGTCTTGGGGCATTGGGATTAATTTTAGTGGCACTTTGGCTGATTTATTGATAACGAGGACGGTTCAAAAGATGACGATATTAAGGAAAATACCATGCTATTAACTCTTGCCTTCCCTTTGTTATTGCTGGGCGGCATGGCAATTGCCGCGCAATCCTCCATCAATGGGTCGCTTAGCGTCCGTACCGATGTGGTCACAACAGCATGGCTTGCCAACGTGGTCGCGGCGATTATTTTATGGTTTTTAGTGATCTTCTTTGAGCAACCACAGGCAGAAACGATGCTTAGTGTACCGCCATGGCAATTATCAGGCGCGTTATTCGGTACGTTTTCGATGGTGGCTATCGTAATTGGCGTGCCACGAATCGGTACGGCGGCAACCATTGTGGCCGTCATCGCTGGGCAAATCATTATGGGACTTTTGGTTGACCACTTTGGTTGGTTTGGTAATTCGCAGATAGTATTAGATTATAAACGCGTAGCAGCTATCGCCCTACTCGCTGGCGCGCTGTATTTGATTTATTTGAGTAATGTGCGTGGGCGGATTATGAGTTAGTGAGAGAAATCAATAAAAACGACATAGAATTAATGCCTATAATGCCAACTGCCGCTGACAGCATAGGGCTTTTCAAAGATTGAAATAAATCATAGCAACCGTAAGTACAAGTCCACTAATGGCAGTAATTATTGCTGCTACGTTTACTTTTATCTCTATGTTAGTTGAGATTTTCATGGTGTTAATCCATTCAAACGACTCAACCGGTTGAATCATTGAAGATTCGCATTTATATACCGCGCTGCCACGCGGTTGGGCTTACTTTTACTAGTATTGGAACAAAGCTTAAAAATATACACAAATTCCACCGCAACTCAGCTTATTAACATAGTATTAATTATCCTATCTTAATGGCGAGTATTGCAATTAACCTACCTATCATCTACCTAACTTTATCACTCTTTAACTATTATCGGCATTGCTTGCTCTAACCCTTCATCGACCTCCATAGGAGCCGTCAAAAAAGTCAAATACACTTGATATTGCTCAAGCACATCATCAATCACTTGCTGCTTAGTCAGCCCCATCAAATCATAACCACCCGAACCCGTTTGTGTCGTTACTTCTAGTCGATAATATACATCCGTATCAGCGGCCATCTTACCGCTAAAGGTCGGCGACGGCGTTTCGACCATAGACACCTGATAATAAAAATCATCCATAGCAGCCGTCGAAACTCGTAGCAACGGCCCCGATGCAGCGATGATGTTAGTATTGCCAACAAAGTTAGTCGCATCAGCCGCATTGCTTTCATGGTCGGCATTGAGTCGCTCGACATCATAGCCTTGGCGATGGAACTCATTGGCCACATCATCGAGTGCTGGTCGTACGATTCGCTCAAGGAATTTGATAGACTCGCGCTTAGAGGGATAGGTCAGCATTTGTCCTAAACGCTGCGTCCATGAGCGTTCGGGTATATGCCCGCCACTGGGCGCGATAGACGGACGACGTAACACCGTACCTTCGCGTTCGGCCTGCTCTATTTTTAAGGCTTTATAAAAAGAGAACATCACCAGATAAACGATCACCGTCACCGGCAGTGCAAAAATAAGCGTCGCATACTCCATGGTGATGACTCCGCCCGCTATCAGCATGGATATGGTCAACACCGCCGTCAGTACTGCCCAAAATATACGCAGCCATTTGGGACCATCTTCGCTTGGGTCTGGAATAGAGGCAGAGAAATTTGACATGACCATTGCCCCTGAGTTGGCGCTGGTAATATAAAATAGCAATCCCGAAAACGTCGCTAATATGACTAAGATAGACGCGCCAGGGAACATCTCAAGCAAAGCATACCAACCTTGCTCTGGGCTTTGAATTGCAAGCTCAGCAAAGGCGGTATTACCTTGCAATACTTGATAGAGTGCTGAGTTGCCAAAGAAAGAAACGATAATAAAGTCACATAATACCGGTACAGTAATCGCCGCGATAACGAACTCGCGTAGTGTACGGCCACGCGAAATACGCGCCAAAAACACCCCGACAAAGGGCCCCCACGCCAGCCAAAATGCCCAGAAGAATAATGTCCAGCCGCCCATCCATTCGCTACTACCAGGCACATACGCAAAGGTTTTAAAAATACGCGCAGGTAAAGTAACGAAGAATTGACCTAAGTTTTCCACCAGTGCATTTAATAAAAATGCGGTCTCGCCTGCGATGAGAATAAACGCCATCATCGCCACCGCACTCCAAAGGTTCAACTCAGATATCCAGCGAATACCACGGTCAACGCCTGAGCTAGTGGCCGCAATCGTTAAGATGACTGCACCGATTACCAGCGCTATCTGTAGCGTGAGCCCTTCCTCTAACCCAAAAATCTTAGAAAAACCCACGTTTAGCAATACCACGCCGATACCCATGGTGGTCGCGACACCAAATACCGTCCCTACTAACGCTAAGATACTAATGCCATGACCGATAGGCCCATTGACGCGCTTACCAAATAAAGGATACAGCGCTGCCCGAATAGACAACGGCATGTCCCAGCGGTAAGCAAAATACCCCATCGCCATACCAAGTAAAGAGTATACGGCCCAGCCAGCGATGCCGTAATGAAACATCGTCCAAACCACCGCGTTTTGCATTGCCTCAGCGGTTGCGCCATCCCCTGATGGTGGGGTCAAATACTGCACCACAGGACCAGTCACTGAGAAGAATAACAAGTCAATGCCGACGCCAGCCGCAAAGAGCATCGCCGCCCAAGTGCCAAGCTTATATTGCGGGCGCGACTCATCAGGCCCAAGGCGAATACTGCCCGCTTTAGACAGTGCTACCCAAAGCACAAAGCCAATCACCATCACCATAGTAATGACGTAGTACCAGCCAAGGTTGGTGGCAATCCAATCAACCACCGCTTTCATTGTCGTACTTGCGCCATCGGGCATAATAATTGCCCAGATTGAAAAGGCGGCAATCACAATCGATGAGATAATCAGCACGCTCCAATTGACATGGGTGACGGCATTTTCTGATAGCTCTTGTGCGCCTTTTTTTAAATCACTGCGCGATATAGGCGCATCGTCTTCAAGATAAGTCTTAGACTGGCGCTCTGAGCCGCCAAACTGACTGCGCTCAAATGGCGTTTGGGTACGTTCGATTTGCTCGTTTGGCTGAGAGTTTTTGGCTAACTTATCATCTGATGGATCTATGGTCATAGGCGCATTCCTTGCATGCAACTGACACCCAGTAAGCAAATATGCTTCTAGATGCTGTTATAGTTTTGAAAAGTAGATTATGTCTACCCTAAGCCAATTGATAGTAGTGATACAGTATCAATTACTTAATAGTTTAGTAGCGTCAGTGAATGCTCTGTACATAAATGGGTGAGATAATTTTTAATACTTGAAATTTGTGCTGAATTTTAACTTTTGGCAGCTTTTATGAATAAGTTCAGAGCTAAAATTAAGGGCTGATGACTGAATCGTTAACTCCGATAGCTTGGATTAAAAAAGTAAATCTAAAAATTACGGCTCACACTTTACCTTTTTAAACTCAAATGTCAGGGGCGCAGTTTCTTTTGCCACCAATATATCGCTCGCAGATAAAAATAAAACCCCATCGCTATTGTCGAAGTCGTCACCAGTACACGTGTAGTGACTATAAAAATCAATATTGATGGCAAAAACTTGAATCATCACGTCGCTATACTTTGAGATGTTGCCCGCAGCAATGAGATTCATACTCACGACAATCACAAAAGCGCTGCCTGAGAACATTTTCTTACCCAAAGGCTGACGGTTATTTATCGCCGTTTTATTTATTGCGGTTTTATTGGCGTACCTGATATAAAAGTATAAGCCGATAGCTATAAGATAGCTGCCGAGTAATGCCATGATGGCGTATTTAAAAAATATAATGCCTGTCAACACACTAGTAGTCAGCGCCAAATTACTGGGATCAACCAAAAATATGCGATTAACCTCTCCAATGGCCCAAAGATAAGCGCGGGCACTGATTAAGGCGATTAGTAAATAAAGAACGATTTGACCCCAGATGCTGGTCTTTAAATAGAGATAAACGATATTTTTAATCGATACCATAATGAGCATGATAAATAAAACGGCAGCGATTAACAGGACAAGACTATAAGACACATAAAGCGGCAAATCCAGCGCGAAACTTAATACCAAGGCACTACCAATAATAAGAAGTATGATAGAGAATTTGGCAAAAAGCCGCGTGGTTTGAATCAACCATTCTCTAACAGAGTCTACAGTAACCTTTGGGGTGTCCGCTGGTTGTTTCTCATCAGTACTCATGGATATGGTTTTCTCGTATATAAGCTGTCATGACGACTAAGGCAATATCTCAGGCGTAATATAGTCGGTCAAATCAATGGTGGCTATTTTCTCATCCCACTCTGGTTCAGTGGGATGCGGCAAGCCGTATAAAATATTGAGCGGCTTAGGATAAGTGGTCGTAAAAGTATCGACAAATCCTTTGGCAGTATACCCACAAGGTACGATGATAATATCTGGCGATTTTTTTAGTACGAGGGTGAGTCTGCGCGCAAAGTCTTTAAAAATATCAGTTTGCGCAAGAAGGGTTGGTGCATACTGCTCGGCATTTTTGATGTCTTGTGCTAGATGTTGTTTAATACCGACAATATTATTAACCTGTGCTTGCGCCTCATCGTCAAGATCACACGGATAAAAGGCGGGATTCATCGGTAAATGCGAACAGTTAAGGATGCCAAGCGGCTGATAGTGTAGCGCTTTTATATTACAGCCAACTGGCAATTGGGTATCAAAATCATGCACATAACCTTGAGACTTTAACAATTGGGTCAGCTCAAGTGCCGACTCGCCTGCAGCTGGATGTCCATGAATGTATTCATTGATATGCGGCGATTCCAAAACCATCAAGACTTTGAGATTGCTAGGTTCAACCATCAAGTCGCCAACGTTGTACTTGGAAAGAGGCATTAATATTCCTTCTATTTATTTTTTAAGGCTAAAAAAACACCATACCAAGCACGCGCTTAATATGGTGTTTGTTATTGCAACCACCGATTCAAAAAAGACTGGTGATTGCGTTTAAATAGTAAACTCAAGCGCTCTATCACCGTCTGCATCTTTGATACGCGTTGGCAAACCAATCTTATTCAACAGATTGATAAGTGGTTTGGCATCCAGCTCTTCGACGTTGACCATTGTGCCTGTATCCCACTCACCCGTAGCGACTAGCATCGCCGCCGCAACGGGTGGCACGCCAGCGGTATAAGAGATACCTTGGCTACCCATGGCTTCATAAGCTTCTTTATGGTCGGAGATATTATAGATAAACACCTCGGTATCGACACCGTTGATTTTACCTTTAACCTTATCACCGATGCACGTATTGCCAGTATAATTTGGTGCAAGCGAGCTTGGATCTGGTAGCACTGCCTTGACGACTTTTAGCGGAATGACTTCTTGTCCTTCGGCAGTCATCACAGGCTGCTCAGATAATAACCCTAAGCTCTGTAATACGGTAAAGACGTTAATATAATGCTCACCAAAGCCCATCCAAAAACGGATATTAGGTACGTCTAGGTTTGCCGATAACGAATGAATTTCATCGTGACCGCTCAAATAGCTGTTTTGCACACCAACGACAGGCAAGTCATCGGTACGCTTGACTTCAAACATCTTATTCGACTGCCACTTGCTGTCTTGCCAAGAATAAACAGTCCCCGTGAATTCACGGAAATTAATCTCAGGATCAAAGTTGGTCGCGAAGTACTTACCATGGCTGCCAGCATTGATATCAATAATATCAATATCCGTCACTGAGCCTTTATCCATCATGTCATAGCCAAGACGCGCATAAGCGTTAACCATACCGGGGTCAAATCCTGCGCCTAAAATAGCAGTGATATTATTGTCGGCGCAGCGCTGTTTGCGCTTCCACTCATAGTTGTCATACCATGGCGGTGTCTCACAAATCTTGCGTGGGTCTTCATGAATGGCGGTATCAATATAAGCGACGCCAGTCTCGATACAAGCTTCTAACACACTCATATTAAGGAAAGGTGAACCAACATTAATGATGATTTGGATACCAGTTTCTTTTATGAGTGCGATGAGTGCTGGAATATCGAGGGCATCGATTTGATGGGTATGCAAAGTAGCAGGCTGCTTAAAGCTGCCTTTTTCTACGACACTCTGAGCGATAGCATCGCATTTATCTTGCGTACGTGAGGCAATATGAATCTCGCCAAGGACGTCATTATGCATTGCACATTTATGCGCGACTACTTGAGCCACGCCGCCTGCACCAATGATCAATACGTCTTTTTTAGTTGGATTTTTATCTGATTTGGTTTGTTGTGTAGTCAATGCCACAATCCTCCTTTGTGTCCCTGTCGATACCATCGATAATGGCGAGTCAAAACAGAAACGAGTGAATGATGTACGTGAATTAAAAAGGAAGACCGAGGAAAACCCACGCACCCGTCGGGCAAAGCACCATTTGATTATTGGCTTTTGCCCGTGGCAATTATAACAATTTTTGCTACCTTTTCGGCAAAAATTAATGATAAAGAGAAATCCAACTTTATTTATCAAAAATTATCGTATTAATATTAAGACCAAAATTAAGACAAGCTTGCCTTATAATCCTGATAATCAAACTCGCGTTGAATATCGATACTGCCATCCAGACGACGAATGACAATCGCTGGCATATTGACGCCATTAAACCAATTTTTCTTTACCATGGTATAACCAGCGGCATTGCCAAACGCAATCTTATCGCCTACTTTCAATTTATTTGGCAAAGCATATTCACCAAAGATATCACCCGCCAAACAAGAACGACCGTAAATAATGCTGTTGCCTGACATATCGGTTGTTTCATCAATATTCATAGGTAAGATATTAATCAATTCTTCATTAATAGCAGTAATGGGCGCAGATTCGCGATAAATCAGCAAATCGAGCATGTGCGCTTCGATAGAAGCATCGACGACAGCGAGGTTTTTTTCGTTATGCATGGTATCTAATACAGTCGTTACCAACGTGCCAGCACCATGGATACTCGCCTCACCCGGCTCAAGATAAACTTGTACACCGTACTTTTCGCTGAAATCCTTTAATCTGTCAGCAAGCTTTTCTAATGGATAATCAGGGGCGATAAAATGGATACCACCGCCCAAGCTGACCCAGTCAAGCTGTACTAAAACATCGCCAAACCTATCTTCAATATCAGCCAAGCTCTCACTAAATGCTTCAAAACTATCATTTTCACAATTGTTATGAATCATCACCCCAGTAATATCAGCGAGCACTGCTGCAATTTTGTCTTTATCATGCTCACCAAGACGGCTAAAAGGACGGGCAGGATCAGCGATAATAAACGACGAGTTGCTGGTTTTAGGGTTTAAGCGTAGCCCTACTGGTATGTTTTGCGCTTTAGCTTGGTCTTTAAAAGCATTTAATTGCGAAATAGAATTAAAGATAATCTTATCCGCATAACTGAGCACTTCAGGGATTTCATCGCTACTATACGCCACGCTATAAGCATGAGTTTCTTTTTTATTATCGCTATTTTTGCCTTTACCAAAAGTCTCATAGCCCAAACGCACTTCATTTAATGAAGATGAGGTCGTGCCATGCAGATAAGGCTGCATAACATCAAACACACCCCACGTGGCAAAGCATTTTAGCGCCAGCAATGCCCTAGCACCTGATAACTCACACAGTCGAGCGATAATCTGCATATTGGCCACAATCGCCGTCTCATCTAGTAAATAATAAGGCGTTGATGGCAGTTTTACATGGGTGGTTTGTACGGAGGTTTTTGTATTCATAAGAATCACCTAGTAGCTGAACATTGGCATCATGACAGAGATAAATATTTGCGCTATAGTAGACTAAATTTATTATAATTAGAATATCCTATGTCATTATCAACCGACTATTCCACCTCTAGTAGCCAAGCCAATCTGTCTCAACTGGACCCAAATAATAATATTGATTTGATTCATCTCGATCCTGATGCACGTGCGGTGTTAGACTTTTGGTTTGATAAAGACAATGAGCAATATTGGTTTATCCAGAATGATGAATTTGATCAAAAAATAAAGGATAAATTTGGCAAAACATGGCAAGCAGCCAAGCGAGGTGAGTGTGTCACGTGGCGAATGACAGAAGTAACAACGGATAACAATAGCTCAGTCACGGTACTGGCTGGACGATTGTCAGAAATCATCGTTTTGGATCAATTCTCGCGTAATCTATGCCGTGAGCAAGCCTGTGCTTTTGCGCAAGACGGTATGGCATTGGTATTGGCACAAGAGGCTATTGATCAACCGTATTTTGATACGCTGCCGATGGACTGGCGTAAGTTTATCATTATGCCATTCATGCATTCCGAATCAGCGATGATTCATCAGCGCTACCTACCGCTATTTGAGCAACTAAATGATGCGAATACTTTAGATTTTGAACATCGTCATAAAGACATTATCGAACAATTCGGACGCTACCCACATCGTAATGCTGCGTTAGATCGCGAGTCAACAGTTGAAGAAGAAGCGTTTTTGCAGCAGCCAAACTCGTCGTTTTAAACGCTGTTAACCATACTAGACACTTTTTATTTAGTAAATCATTAAATTTAA
>NZ_JBQSXN010000025.1:0-37316 GCF_052378235.1 Psychrobacter sp. AOP3-A1-26 | reverse complement strand
AACAAAAAATGGCACAAAAAAATCAGAAAATCCGTCAGCGAAACCAAAAGCGTAGCGCGCAAGCAGAGTTTGAAGCAGGGCAAAAGAAACGTTTATTTCTTGGTGCTGGATTTTATGGGGTATTAATCTTACTGGTGGTCATGAACAAGCTAAGCTGGCTAGTCGTTGGTTGGTATGTAGCATTGGGCGTAATAACTTACCTCACCTACGCCAAAGATAAGGCTGCTGCCCAAAATGGTGATTGGCGAACACCTGAGATGACATTGCATATTATGAGCGCGCTTGGTGGCTGGGTCGGGGCGATGGTCGCGCAGACTTATCTACGTCATAAGTCACAAAAGCCTGAGTTCCGCATGGCGTATTATTTGACGGTAGTCATTAATATGGCAGGATTGTTGTTTATATTAGCGGGCGGTGGCTTAGAAGCTTTAGCAGAGTGGCTGTAAAAAAATGCCTTCTTTCTCAAGTTTTTAAGAAAACTCTGCATAGACAAACCCCCAATACAGTTGTCTATATTGGGGGTTTGATGACAAATAGACTGTATTTTTAATATTATGCTTTAGCGTTACGCTTACCTTCCAAAAACAGCATATCAATGACAATCAATGCCACACCGATACAAATGCCAACATCGGCAATATTAAAAATCGGATAATGCCAAACATCAGCATAATGAACATGGATAAAATCGATAACGTGACCATGGAGCAAGCGATCAATTAGGTTGCCAAGCGCGCCACCGAGTACTAGAGCCAACCCTGTGGATAGTAGCTTGGCCTTCCGCGGTACTTTAACCAAGTAGATGATTAAAAACAGCGACATGATCAAAGCCAGTGCAGAAAAGAACCATTTTTGCCAGCCGCCAGCATCTGATAGAAAACTAAAAGCTGCGCCGTAGTTATAAGCGAGCGTCCAATTTAGAAATGGCTCAATGACAGGGACAGGGTCAAGGAAGTTTAGATTGGTTTCGGCGAGCCACTTGGTCCACTGATCTCCAATAAGTACGACCAGTGCCAACAGATACCAAGAAAACGCGCGACTGCCATTAGCGATCACTTTTGGGGTTTTATTCAAACGACCTTTAGGTATCGATGAGCTACCTGTTGTGGCATGGGCAGGCGTAGGCGAATTATCGACCTCGATATTCGGCTGCTTATTTTCTGCTGAATCCGCTGGGTTAGGCGTTAGGTTAGGCATAGTGACGCACCTCGCCATCGCCGCTGACGTTGGTTGCACAGCGAGCACAAAGTTCAGGATGTGTGCTATCGGTACCGATATCATCACGGATATGCCAGCAGCGTACACACTTGGTGCCAGTTGCTGCGCTCACATTAACCACCAAGTCGACAGACTCATCGGCGCTACTATCAGCTTGCTCTGTTGTAGCTTCTTTATGAGCAGTAGGTGCCGCGCTCATTGGTTTTAACGTTGCGCTACTGGTAATAAGTACAAAACGCAGTTCTTCGCCAAGCTTGGCTAAGCTGTCATGCATCGCACCGTCCGCGTAAAGATTGACATCGGCAGATAAGTTAGCATTGATGATTTTTTCACCGCGCGCCGTTTCGATATGTTTATTGACGATATCTTTTGCTTGCATGATGCGTTGCCAGTCATCGTTGCTGATGGCGCTTAGCTCAAACTCTGGGAAGGTATACCATTCTTCAGTAAACACATAGCCTGCTTCGTTGCCGTTTTTACCTTCTAATACTTCCCATGCTTCTTGCGCAGTGAACGACAAAATGGGTGTAATCCAGCGGATCAAAGCATGGGTAATATGATAAATCGCCGTTTGTGCAGAACGGCGCGGCTGACCATCAGTTTGGGTGGTGTACTGGCGGTCTTTGATAATATCTAAATAGAAGCTACCTAAATCTTGTGAGCAAAACGCGGTGATATGCTGGGTGACTTGGTGAAAGTCCATCGCATCATAAGCACTAATAATTTGTGCTTGTACCGTTTGCGCGCGTTCAATGATAAATTTATCTAGGCTGACCAACTCATTGATATCGACGCTGTTGGTTGCTGGATCAAAGTCATCGGTGTTGGCAAGCAAGAAACGTAGCGTATTACGGATACGGCGATACATATCAATCGCCCCTTTAAACACCGTTTTACCCGCGCTCATCTCATAACGATAATCGCTTGATGCAATCCACAGACGCAGCATATCTGCGCCTGTTTTATTGATCTCATCTTGCGGGGTAATGATATTGCCAAGTGACTTACTCATTTTGCGGCCGTTTTCATCGACCACAAAACCATGGGTCAATACTTGCTTAAACGGTGGGCGCTCGTACATGGCCTCAGAGGTCAGTAATGACGTCTGGAACCAACCGCGATGTTGGTCAGAGCCTTCTAAATACAAATCGGCTGGATTGGTCAGCTCGTCACGTTGTTCAAGTACGGTAAAGTGCGTCGTACCTGAGTCAAACCAAACGTCTAAGGTATCAGTCGCTTTATCATAATCAGCGGCTTCGCTACCCAAGAAGTCTTCACAGTTGGCATCAAACCAAGCTTCCACGCCGCCTGCATCGATTTTTTGCGCCGCTACTTCCATCAGCTCTAGGGTATTTGGATGCAGCTCACCCGTTTCTTTATGGGTAAAGAAAGTAATCGGTACACCCCAAGTACGCTGACGTGAAATACACCAATCAGGGCGACCGGTCATCATCGCCTCAATGCGATTTTGCCCCCACGCTGGGGTCCAATTGACTGAAGGAATATCAGCAAGCGCACGCTCACGCAGACCTTTGGTTTCCATATTGATAAACCACTGCGGCGTCGCACGGAAGATAATCGGCGATTTATGACGCCAGCAATGCGGATAGCTGTGTTCAATCTTAGTGTGGCTGATTAAGTGGCCGTTTTCATGTAAGGTGGCGATGATTTTTGGGTTGGCTTTATAGATATGCTCACCAGCAAATACTGCCGCACTTTCTAGGTAAACGCCTGTTCCACTCACTGGATTTTCAACCGGTAAGTTATATTTAAGACCAACGATATAATCGTCTAAACCGTGACCGGGTGCCGTATGGACCAGACCCGTACCGCTATCGGTGGTTACATGGTCGCCTAAGATAAGCGGCACTTGGCGCTCTACAATTAATGGATGTTGAGCACGTAAACCTTCGAGCTCGCGACCTGATACAGTCGCTAACATACCTTGATTGCTAAGTTTTAGCTCGCTTAAGGCAGTTTCAACTAAGTCAGTTGCTAATAGGAAGTTGCCCTTTTCAGTAGCAACTACACTATAGTCATGTTCAGGATGTACAGCGATAGCTTGGTTAGCAGGTAAGGTCCAAGGCGTTGTTGTCCAGATAACAGCGGCAATATTGCCCTCTAGCTCAGCCAATGCGGCTACTTTTTCGGTATCCAAAACATCGAAGCTAACATAGATAGCGTCAGAGACTTTGTCTTGGTACTCAACTTCGGCTTCAGCCAACGCCGAGCTACAGTCCAAGCACCAGTTGACCGGCTTCATACCGCGTGTCACATGACCGTTATCATGAATTTTGGCTAGCGCGCGTACGATGTTAGCTTCTTGGTGAAAATTCATGGTTAGGTAAGGGTTGTCCCAATCGCCAAACACACCTAGACGTTTAAAATCAGCTTTTTGTAGCTCAATCTGCGTGCTGGCATATTCACGGCACAGCCCACGAAATTCAGTCGCCGAAACTTTTTTCCCAACTTTACCGACTTTGGCTTCGACTTTTTGTTCGATAGGTAAGCCATGACAGTCCCAACCGGGCACATAAGGCGCATCAAAACCTGATAGCGTTTTTGATTTAACAATAATGTCTTTCAGTACTTTATTCACCGCGTGACCCAAGTGAATCTGACCGTTGGCGTATGGAGGGCCATCGTGCAAAATATACTTGGTCGCCCCAGCACGTGCCTGACGGATTTTTCCGTATACGTCGTCAGCTTCCCAAGCAGCAAGCCAATCTGGCTCACGTTTGGCAAGGTTGGCGCGCATCGCAAATGGCGTATCGGCAAGGTTTAGGGTGTCTTTATAGTCGTGGCTTGGTTTATCAGTACTTTTATCAGTCATAGAAGGTGTCTTTTAGAGTGGTGATTAAAATTAGAGTGGTGATTAAAATTGGATTAAAAGTGCGCTAAAAGCTAGCGGCAATATTAAAAGTCATACCGTTCAAGGCAATACAATTTAGGGCAAAATCGGGATTAATGCTTAGTAGCAGTTGTTTCTCCGGCTTATTATAAGGTGTCGTAAATAAGCGATGAACAACAATCCGCTGCTTATAAATTACTTATAAAATAGTCATGTCAATCATAAGTGCTAATAAGACGAATGCAACATAAAATACATCTAATAAGATAATGAGAACGTTTATAAAAATAACGTCAGCTATTATATGACAAAAACAGTGGGGTAAAAAGAGCTGTCCAGTATCGCATTTGCAGCCACCAAAACCACTCACAAAATTTGTTTAACTAGTGATTGCTACTTATTTTATATCTGCTAGGATAATAAAAGTGATAATAAAAATTGAGTAATCAATGTCTACGCTGTTTTTATATTCAAGACAGCATCATATCACTATCCTCAGATAATCCCTACTCTCAGTAGTCTATCGTCGTTTTTGATTTAGCCGTTTTTATTGATTAATTTTAATCTGCATCAAATATCATATCCGATTCAATTTGATTTAAAAAACAAAACATACACCTACTTTTAGGGGTTTTTTGTAGCCTATCGCGCGCTTGTAAGCATTAAGAACAACATAATGCTCGTAGTATGCTGCTATAAATTTGTCTGTTTTATCTGAAATTAATATAACAAGGAGCAGTTATGAAAATAGGTATCCCAAAGGAAACAAAGAATAACGAAAACCGCGTTGGTCTAACCCCAAACGGTGTCAGTGCGTTGATCGATGACGGTCATGAAGTCCTCGTCGAAACAGATGCGGGCATGGGTTCACAGTTTACTGACGATGACTATAAAGAAGTGGGTGCAACCATTGTCGATAACGCTGCTAAAGCATGGGATGTCGAATTGGTTATTAAAGTAAAAGAACCACAGACTGACGAATATCAATATTTAACAGACGGTTTAATGTTATTTACCTATTTGCATTTGGCCAATGAGCCTGAGCTTGCCAAAGTATTGATTGATAACAAAATAACCGCCATCGGTTATGAAACCGTACAGCTGGCGGATAACTCGCTGCCACTGCTGACTCCGATGAGTGAAATCGCTGGACGCATGAGTACACAGATAGGCGCGCAGTTTTTGCAGTCTTTTTATGGTGGCAAGGGCATGTTGCTTGGTGGCGTACCAGGAGTAAAAAAGGGTAGGGTCACCATTATCGGCGGCGGCGTATCAGGGACTGAAGCGGCAAAAATCGCTGTTGGTCTCCATGCTAGCGTCACTATTTTAGATCTGGACCCCAAACGCCTGAAACAGTTATCGGAGATGTTTGGCAATAACGTGCAGACTCTCATATCCAATAAAGTCAACATTGCCGAGAGCGTAAGAGACAGTGACTTGGTCATTGGTGCGGTATTGATTCCAGGTGCAGCAACGCCGAAGCTGGTCACTGAAGAGATGATTCAAGAGATGAATGATGGTGGCGTGGTTATCGATATCGCTATTGATCAGGGCGGTTTATTTGAGACGACAGATCGAATCACCACTCACGATAAGCCAACTTATACCAAGCATGGTGTTATCCATTATGCCGTGGCCAATATTCCAGGAGCCGTACCGCGCACCTCAACCATCGCCTTGTCTAATGTCACCCTGCCGTATATACAAGCCCTTGCCAAAAAAGGCTTTAAAGATGCCTGTAATAGCAACGCCGCGTTAGCAAAAGGCGTGAATACCACGCAAGGTCATATGACCTATAAAGCCGTGGCAGAAGCGCTGGATTATAAATATAAGCAGCTGGACTCTTTGGTGGGCTAGGGTGGGCTGGTTTTATTAAAGCAACGCTAATCTTTTATTGAAAACACCCAAAAACCTGCCAGTCAATGATTGGCAGGTTTTTACTTTATAAGTCGGTTTTTGATATATTTGGTGTAATAGACATATTTCAGAAGAATGTCTTTTTAGAGGTTTTTTGATTAGACATTTTTTTGATTAGAAATTTTCTGAGAAATCTATTAACTCTTCAGCGCGCGCTTTATTTTTAGATGCTAAACACAACGGGTGTGCTGGACTACCAATATACATGCCCTCTAAACCACACTGCTGATTACGATAGTCTAGCCAACCGAGTTGTGATTTTTCAAAACTATCGGCATCAGTAGCGTTTCGTCCATTAGCTTTGAGAGATTTGTAGATTTTATTGTAAGCCTTATTCATGGCACTTTTATATTTTGGATCGGCATATCCAGCACATTCATAAAGTCTCGAATTATTTATCGTCTCATATTTGCTCATGCATTCATTATAATAATCCTTAAGCTCGGCATTTGCTGAAGTCATGCTTAAAATGCTGATTAACGTAGCCGTAACTATTGTGACACCAGTACTCTTCCAGTTCATTTTTCAAACTCCAAGTCCATTATTAAGATTAAATGAAAGTTTACTATAACAAATGTTTGTTAGTTGATGGGCTTGGATTTTCTATTACTTATTTAATTTGAAGTAAAGTGGTATAAATTAAATCAAAAATACCATAAGCATTGTTAAGCTGACTTTTTAAGCTAGAAATTAAAAAACAGACGACAACCACAGTCGCAATTTAAGCGACCAAAGTGGCTGAATACCGGTCAATCCTTGTGCCATCTCACCGTCTTTTAATATCACATACGATGGCGTAACTTGTCCTTGCCAGTCATCAAAAATGACTCCTTCTTGATCATTAACTGTCGTAAAACTATAGCTATGCTCATCAAGATAGCTATGCAACTCTTGATTTGAGCCTGATTTAATCGCAATAGTGACCACAGGATAATTATTTGCCGTGGCAAGTTTGTTTATCGTCGGCGAGGTGACGCTACATACAGGACACCACGTACCCCAAAAATAGACCAGCGTGGGTTTATCGTGGCTCATCGCTGCTAAGTCAACAGTTTGCCCTTGATAGTCGGTTAGTTGCAACTGCGGATTGGCTGGCATGACTGGTTGTCGCCACCAATTAATGGCCGTATAAATCACGGCAAATATTAGACCATATAATAATACCGTTTTTATTATCGACAGCGCTTTTTGCTGCGGGGTCTTTTTGGGATTTTCTTTAGGGTTTTCTTTTATCTTTTTAATATCAGTCGTCATAGTGGTTGCTTTTTTGCTGGATAGCTTTTAATAGATAAAAATAAACGGCTGAATGGTCAGCCGTATGATTAAAGTGTTTTAGTAACGAATTTTAAGTATTATCCCATCTTTGCTCGTAGCAACTTAAGGCTTTTGTGCGCGGTCTTGTAATGGGTTGCCGATAAGGACGCTGCCTGAGTTTTCACGGCGCTCTTCATCGGTCAATTTACTTGCTGAAATTTTGGCTTTCTTTTTCCATTTTAAGCTAAACAGATCGTCACGGCGGTCAATCAAATTGTGTACCGAGCCTTCGTTGCGCACGTGGATAAGCTTGTCTAAATTTAAATCCGAAAAGAATACCATTTCGGTATTGGCGGTGGTTTCTGCCATAATCGCATCGTGAGGGAAGGCAAAATCTGACGGTGAGAAAATAGACGACTGCGCATACTGAATATCTAAGCTTTCAACTTGCGGTAAGTTACCAACTGAACCACAAATCATCACGTAGCATTCGTTTTCAATCGCTCGTGCTTGGGCACAGTGACGCACACGCAGATAGCCGTTTTGGGTATCGGTCCAAAATGGTACGAATAAAATATCCATATCATCAAGCGCCATCAAGCGGGCAAGCTCAGGAAACTCGACGTCATAGCAGACCAAAATACCGATACGACCAGCGTCGGTATCGAATACTTTGACTTCATCACCGCCTTCGATTACCCAAGCGCTACGCTCATGTGGGGTAATATGGATTTTGCGCTGTTCTTCTACCGTGCCGTCGCGGCGACAGAGGTAACTGACATTATATAAGGTGTCATTTTCATCAAGCAGGGGCATAGAGCCAGTAATGACGTTGACATTATAGCTGACGGCTAAGTGTGAAATCTCGTTTTTGAACCATTCGGTATAACCTGCCAAAAATCTAATAGCGATGTTTTGATCCGTCGATTCGCACAGACCCATCAATGGTGCGTTAAAAAACTCGGGCAAACAAGCAAAGTCTGAGTTGTAATCGGCCATAATATCGACAAAGAATTCGACCTGCTGGAGCAATTCTTCAGGCGACTCGACTTCACGCATTTGCCATTGAATACCCCCAATGCGCACCTCAGACTTTCGAGTGTTTGGTTTGTAATCTTGTGGCTCATAATAAATGTTCGCCCACTCAAGTAAAGTGGCAAAGCCTTTAGATTGAGCGTCATCTGGTAAGTAGGCGGTCAAAATACGCTTGACGATAAAGCCATTCGATAATTGGAAAGACAACGCAGAGTCATGAATTTCACGAGCGGCAACCGCATCGATATAATCACCAGGCGTGAGGTCTTGGTGGTTATGATAATTGGGAATACGACCACCGGCCAAAATCGCGCGGAAGTTTAACTGGCGGCACAGCTCTTTACGAGCGTCATAAAGCCTGCGGCCTAAACGATAGCCGCGATATTCAGGGTCAATTAAGGCATCGAGACCATAAATAGCATCGCCTTCGGGGTTGTCTCTGATAATCTCTTTATGCCCAATCAAATCATCATAGGTGTGCGGGTTAGAAAACTTAGCATAATCAACGCGCATAGAAAGGACGATGCCGATTAACCTATCATGGTCAAATAATGCAATCTGACCTTCAGGAAAGGCATCAATCAAAGTATGAATGGTGGTCTTTGACCATGCGCCGCCTAAGTTTACATAGACACGGTCCATCAGTCCCTTTAATTGCAAATAGTCTTTTTTCTTAATTTCAGCAATCGTTAGATGAAAGTCGTCTATCTTTTCTATTTTACTCATAATATTCCTGTTTTGATGCTTTACTGGTTTTAGTAAGAGCGAATATGGTGGTGTGATAGCATGCAAACGGCCAAGCTTTTGTGTAACAAAGGCGATAAAGAAGTTTCAATCATAAAATATTACCGCTACAATAATTTATTGTTGTATTTACAATCGCTTATGGTTATATTTTAGCGTATTTTACCTATCTATTTTAGTGTTGCCGAAGTGGTTTTCAAAGCGCTTATATTAACGCGTTTATTATTGTGAAATTGGCTGGTTATGATAGCAAGCTGCATAACCAATAACAGTCTATCGCAGTAAATATTTGCTATGTTTTTGTGAGTTGCTTGCCGTACCTCTTGTTGATTTAGACATCTGTTGCTTATTTTTTAGTCGTATTGCAGCGGCTTTTTAGGATTGTTTTATGATGCCTTTAGATCATACCAATAAAGTCAGTACGTGGGACGAAATAGGGGATTCAGCTATCGTGCAATTGGTGTATGTCAGCACTCTGACCATGACCTCACGCTTAAACACCTCTATATTTGAGGAGGTAGAGTGCCACGCGCGTAATTATAATCAGCAGCATGGCATTACAGGTACTTTATGTTATGGTAATGGTCACTTTTTGCAATGTATCGAAGGCGAAAAGGCGCATGTATTTGCCTTAAAACAGCGTATCTTTACCGATAACCGTCATAAGAATGTCGAGATGTTATTGTTGCAAGCGATAGAGCATCGCAGCTTTGATGATTGGCGCATGCGTCTACTGTTTTTGGAGCGTTGGTTATGGTCACCTGCCACCAAAAGCCAAGCCGCACAGTTGTCACCGTTTTTGCCGTTTGCACCGCATGGTTGGACGCCAGATCGTACCGAGCAGTTTTTACAAATCATCAAAGCTTTTGATAGTCCGCCACATGTCAGAGCAGCAGGCATTACTTATAATGCACTGGGTAATATGTTTCGTCATATCGCCGCGCCGCATCAAGCCTTTTTAATCGTTCAAGGTTTTTTGAGCGTGCTACTTGTACTGGCGCTTATATTGCTATACTTCTAAGTTAAAAAATCGTAAAGTTCATAAGACGAGTAACAAAAAAGACGCTAACATTCTCAGTTTAGCGTCTTTTTTGTTGGTAGTGGTGAAAAGCAGTATAGGCAGTTCCATATAAAATCGATACACTGATCGATACACAGGTAGCCACGTGCTACTGTTATAAATTTTTCTTGCTTGCTGTTCGCAAGCGTGACAGAGGCTGCGAAAAATTTACTCCAGTAGCACTTGCATCGGTTGTAAAGTGAATCAACTATATCAATACATCACATATCAAAAATCTTACCACGATTCATAATGTTATTGGGGTCAAAGACTTTTTTGACCTCACGCAGATAGTCAATCTCAGTCTCGCTACGACTATAGTTTAGATACGGCTTTTTAGTCATACCCACACCGTGTTCTGCAGATACCGAGCCGCCATATTTTTGTACCGTCTCAAACACGTGTTTATTAACAATCTGACATTCGGCAAAGAAATCATCTTTGCTCATATTTTCAGGTTTTAAGATATTGAGATGCAAATTACCATCACCGATATGGCCAAACCAGCACACCTCAAAGTCAGGATAATTGCTGCTGACGATACGATCAATCTCAGCGATAAATTCAGGAACATAACTAATGAGTACTGAGACATCGTTTTTATAAGGGGTAAATACCGAGATGGTCTCAGAAATATATTCGCGCAGTTTCCACAATTCTGTCGCCTGTGCAATACTTTGACTCATCACCCCATCGACGACCCAGCCTTGTTCCATACAGTGCTCAAATATTGCCATGGCTTTATCCATGATCGGCTCGTATGGCGCTTCAAACTCTAACAGCGTATAAAACTTGGTGCGCGATTCAAACGGTTCTTGTACTTGACCGTGAGCCATCAGTTTATCAATGGCGATATCATCAAAGAATTCAAAAGCGGTTAAATCAATCTTCGCTTGAAAGGCAGACAAGACATTCATCACATCATTAAAGCTGTCCATGCCGAGCACCATGACGTTTAAGTCTTGTGGCTGACGCTCAAGCTTGATTTGGGCATGGGTGACAAGCCCGAGCGTGCCTTCGCTACCAATAAAGAGTTGACGCAAATCATATCCCGTGGCGTTTTTGACCATACCGCGATTAAGCTGCAAGATGTCGCCTTTACCCGTGACCACGGTCAGCCCCATAATCCATTGACGGGTCATGCCATAGCGAATGACTTTGATACCACCAGCATTGGTACCGATATTGCCGCCGATTTGGCTTGAGCCTGCTGAGGCAAAATCAACTGGGTAGTAGAGGTCTTTTGATTCGGCAAATTGTTGTAGTTGTTGAGTGACGACGCCTGCTTCAATTTCAACCATACGATCGGCAGGATAGAACTGACCAATATGGTTCATCTTATCCATACTAACCACAATCTCGCCATTGGCTGCCACTGCACCAGCAGACAATCCAGTACGACCGCCACTTGGGGTCAGTACGACATTGTGCTCGTTGGCTAATAAGACAACCGCCTGAACTTGCTTGGTGGTCTTTGGAAAAACGATGGCCGCAGCATTAGGGGCAAAGTGTTTGGTCCAGTCTTTGCCCCAGTGCTCGAGGCTCTCGCTATCGGTTTTGATTTGGTTGGCGTCAAACTGATGAGTATTTAGCAGAGTGCTTAAAACCTTTTGAACGGCAGCAGTAGGGGTGTCGGATGTGCTTTGGCTAGATAAAGAAGTCATGGTTAAATCTCGGTATAAACGTAAGTGCTATGCATAAAAAGGATTATTATATCGCTAAATTGATATATCTAGGTGTACATAAGTATGTTTATATAGGGCGTGTTGAACTTTCACAAGTTGAGGCTTCACAAATAGTCGCGGTCAGTTCAAAATAAAAGCGATACGACTTTAGTAAATTAAATTTAGTAAAGTAAAAAGTAACGTGCTATTGCTATAATTTCTCTTGTTTGCCGTTCGCAGGCTTGCCAGCGATTGCAAAAAAATGATAGCCAATAACACTGTGTCGTTTTTAAAATGAATCTATTATATAACGTTTAGATAAACTGATTCACTATAGCATAAAAAGTTTTCAGGCTTGATAACCAATAATTCATCTAATCTGCTAACATCGCCGCCCGATTTTGTGTAAGATATCCAAACTGTTTTCGTTTCATCCATCATAAGTTATCGCTTAGATAATTTTATAAGACAATTATAGGACAGTTCTCATATGGCGTTATCACTCCAAAAAGACAAAATCCGGTTTTTATTGCTTGAAGGTCTACACGACAATGCTTTAAAAGTATTAGAAGGCGCTGGCTATCATAATATTGAGAATATCAGTCACGCTCTAGATCAAGATGAGCTGATCGAAAAAATTAAAGATGCCCACTTCATTGGTGTTCGCTCGCGCACCCAGTTGACCCGTGAAGTACTTGAGCATGCAAACAAGTTGATCGGTATTGGCTGCTTTTGTATCGGTACCAACCAAGTAGATTTGGACGCGGCTCGTGATTTAGGTATTCCCGTCTTTAACGCGCCATTTTCGAACACACGTTCGGTGGCTGAATTGGTATTGGCGGAAGCCATTATGCTATACCGCGGTATTCCTGAAAAGAATGCAACGGTACATCGCGGCGGCTGGGGCAAATCGGCGACCAATTCTCATGAAGTGCGCGGCAAAACCATCGGTATCGTCGGTTACGGTTCTATCGGCTCGCAACTGTCTGTATTGGCAGAAAGTTTCGGTATGAAAGTTATTTATCATGATGTAGTGACCAAGCTACCATTGGGTAACGCCGTACAAGTGGGCAGTCTAGAAGAGTTGCTATCGACCGCTGATATCGTCACTTTGCATGTACCTGATGTCCCAAGCACACGCTATATGATGAAAGCCGAGCAATTTGCGCACATGAAAGACGGCAGCTACTTTATCAACGCTGCTCGTGGTACGTGCGTTGAGATTGATGACCTTGCGGCTGTACTTGAGTCTGGCAAAGTATTGGGCGCGGCGATTGATGTGTTCCCAAAAGAGCCAAAATCTGCTGATCAAGAGTTTGAATCCCCACTGCGTAAGTTTGATAATGTTATCTTGACCCCGCATATTGGTGGCTCAACGCAAGAAGCACAGGCCAATATCGGTTTAGAAGTCGCAGATAAGTTCGTCAGATATTCTGATCAAGGCGACACGGCGACAGCTGTGAACTTCCCAGAAGTTTCTCTGCCGTTCAAAGAAGGCTCGCATCGTCTGTTACATATCCACAAAAACGTCCCAGGCGTACTGTCACAGATTAACCGCTTATTTGCTGAAGCACATATCAACATTTTAGCGCAGAGCCTAATGACTGAAGGTGATGTGGGTTATCTGGTGATGGATGTTGATTATAATGATTCAACAGCGGCTTTAGATCAGTTAAAAGACGTCGAAGAAACTATTCGCGTGCGTATTTTGTTCTAAGTAGCACTAAAGTTAAGATTAAAAGTTTATATACCGATAGCAGGCAATTTAAATAATTGCCTGCTATTTTTTTTGTTATTTTTTTCAATCCTGAACTGGTTAGCACAATCACCACAGCCTATAAAACTTTATTATATAAATTAACATTTTCTTTACAATGACATCTGTATGACAACTTATACTAAACGAATATATTGCTCAGACACAAAGTTAATTGCTTCTTCATTATGATATGAAGTGAAGTAGTGAGGCAACTATCTAATAGATGCCTAGCATGATAAATAGAACCAAATTAGTATAAATAAATGAAACGTTATATAAGGATTTTTATGAAAACAACGATGATAAAAGCTGCTGCATTAGGTGGCGTGCTGGCTATGAGTGCGACAGCAAGTTTTGCGGCTGGTGACCAAGATAAATATCAGTTATCGAGTCATATCCTAGATATTAGTACAGGCAAGCCTGCACCAAATGTCGATGTAAAACTTATGATGCAAGATGATGGCGCTTGGAAATTACTTAGTACTAAAACGACCGACGACAATGGCCGTATCAATAACTTCCTACCAAATAATGGCAATGTCGATCACGATGGTACGTATAAGTTAATATTTGAGACGACGCCTTATTTTCGTAATCAAAGCTTAGAGTCTTTTTACCCTTATGTTGAAGTGAATTTTAATATCGAAGGCGACAAACATTATCATGTGCCAATTACCTTGTCAGCATACGGCTATAGTACGTATCGCGGTAGCTAATACCAAACCCAAAAAGTAAGATTGGCTGTGTCAGACTTGTTTAGTCTAAAAGAGGTAGTACTTACACGCGTTTTCCTTGCCACTCTAATTTTTGTGAATGGTATAAATTTTACTAAGTACACGTTTTAGAAGAAAGTAAAAATAAGAAAAGCCCCGATCAGTTTGATTGGGGCTTCTTTATAGCTTTTTTCGGCGTCGTTTTATTTTGCTTTGGCTTTATTGGCAGCTTCTGCTTGCAGGCGAGCTTCTGTTTTAGCTGCTTTACGCCTCTCAATCACATCGATGACGTCGCTACCGATATGAGCTTCGCCACGTTTCTTTGCCAGCTGCATCTGATGCTCACGCTCACGGAAACGGGCTTTTTGCTCATCGGTGGCTTTATCAATACAGTGCGGGCATGATTCGCCTTTGATATAGGCAGGGCTTTGCATCTCATCGACAGTAATTGGCATACGACAAGCAAAACATTGCTCATAGTTGCCTTTTTCTAGGTTGTGATTGACGGAGACGCGGTTGTCAAAGACAAAGCAGTCGCCTTGCCACATAGAGTCACTGGCAGGGATTTCTTCCAAGTATTTTAAAATACCACCTTCTAAATGGTAGACCTCTTCAAAGCCTTGTTCGCGCATAAATGCTGTGGATTTTTCACAGCGAATACCACCGGTACAGAACATCGCAACTTTTTTATGCTTGCTTGGGTCCATCTCTTTTGCAACGTATTCTGGAAATTCTCGGAACGTTTCTGTATTTGGGTTGACCGCATTTTGGAACGTACCGATTTGTACTTCGTAGTCGTTACGCGTATCGATAAGGATAACGTCAGGATCTGAGATAAGCGCATTCCATTCGCTTGGTTTAACGTAACGTCCGACCGATTGTAATGGGTCGATATTCTCTACGCCCATAGTGACGATTTCTTTTTTGAGCTTCACTTTGGTGCGATAAAAAGGCTGGGCATCGGTGTAAGATTCTTTAAAGGTAAAGCTGCCAATCGCTTCGATACTACGCAGATAATCAAGGACGTTATCAATTCCTTGGCGGGTGCCAGAAATAGTCCCGTTAATGCCTTCTGCTGCAATCAATAATGTGCCTTTAACTTCGTTATCGAGCATGGCATTTAAAATTGGCTCGCGGTATTGCTCAAAGTCAGCAAAGCGGGTGAATTTATAAAGGGCAGCAACGACGATGTTGTTGGTGACGCTATCGTATTCGGTCGCATGGGTTGGTGCTTTTACGTTAGTAGCTTGTGAGGTACTCATGTTTTTCTCCTGCTGGCTAGGTCGCAAACCTAGTGCATTGGGTGGACAGTCAAACCCATATCAATACGCTATTGTGTCATCCTCGCTTGATGTACTTTGGATACTATCTGCGCTCGGTTTCCTTATATCGTAATCACTCGGGTTAGACTTTGTTAGTTTAGAAAGGGTTATAACATTGGTGCAGTTGTGGAATTAACCAAATGCGCGCGTAGTGTAGCAAATTTGATGGGGTTTTTGCAGATTTATCGATACGTTTATCGAAACAATATAGCGTAGAACAATGATGAAAAACAAAAAACCCAGCTAATAAGCTGGATTTTTTTATTATGCTCTAAACTATTAAAAGCTTACTTACTTTGAAACCAAGTATCTGCTTTGCTGCGAGCGCTAGCAATGTCTGAGCTTGATAAGTTCAATGCCAACTGGCCGATTTTGCCACGTGCTTTGTTACGCACTTTTTCGTCAAGCATGCCATCGCGAGCAGCCAAGTCGTACCATTTATAGGCATCAACCAGATTTTTTTGTTTCTCATCTAACAGTGCAAGCGTATAGCTGGCACGGTTATCACCGCGCATCGCCGCTTTTTCTAACCAAACGCGGGCTTGTTGTAGGTTAGGTTTTACACCTTCGCCGCGCAAGTACATAATGGCAAGATTTAGCTGGGCAGGGGCAACGCCTTGCTGGGCAGCTTTGGTATACCATTGGATGGCTTGTGGTGTATTTTGAGCAATACCTTGGCCTTTTTGTAGGCGCTTGGCTAAATAAAACTGGGCGTGATGATTGCCTTGAGCAGCGCTCGCAGACAGCTCACTAACCGGCATCAGCTCAAAACGAGAGGTATCAAGTGGCACGTTCGATATTAACTCAGCATTGGCTAAGCCCGCACAAGAAAATAATGCAGTAAACAACGCAGCTTTTAATAATTTCATAGCAGCTCCAAAATTAGGCAGTTAATAAGCAAAAAGAATGGTACCGCTAAACATTGTCTCGCTAAAGACAGTTAGACGGCGATAACAATTAGGTGGACCCTTGCGATACCAACTTACCTAATTATTAGTAATGTAACTTATTAGTAATGTAACCAATGATGATAGCGTCATATTGACTCTAGTCGATCCGATAAACGGTCGTAATTAGGGTCTGGCTGACACTGTTTTGTTAGCTTAACACCCAAACTTACGAAACTCAAATACTAATTACAAGATTTAATAGCCAATTATACGTTATTGTCTCCAGTAAAATCATACAGTTACTAGAGGGTAAGAAAATAATAACACTTTGTTAGGATTTATGGAATATTCAAATGTGGCACTGGTGGTATAGTTAAAATACTTTAAAAACGCTACGATACTGCGGGTATAGTTTTTTTGTAGCCTCTGTCTGCGTAGGCACAGCAAGCTAGAAAAAACGGTACCTGCAGTACGTGATGTATCGATTTTACTTTTCACTGACTATAGTTAAGGTATTTGAATGTTCCACAGGCGCTAAGGTTGAAACACGGCTTATTGTAGAGTGGCTATTAGTTTATATGGTTGCATAGCCAATAGCACTGTATCTTTTTTAGATTGAGTTGATCATAGCCATACCTACTGCCATTGCTATGGCTTTTGCTTAGTAACACGATAGATGGCAACATCTGCCAACAGGTTGGGAGCCTGCCGTATCAAAGCAGTCATCAGTGGTGTATGCGCTTTTTCAGAATCACTGACGGCGAAACGGCTGATAATATGAATATCATGCTCAGTGCAAAGCTGTTCAAAATCCTTAAAAGTGCACAGATGAATGTTTGGGGTGTTATACCATTCATAAGGCAAGGCTTCTGAGACGGGCATTAGCCCCTTTAGCCCTAAATGTAGTCGGTTTTGCCAGTGCGCAAAGTTAGGGAAGGTGATGACCGCCTCGCGCGCGACTCGCAACATATCAAGCAGTAACACATCAGGCGATTTGACGGCTTGTAACGCCCGCGCCATCACCACCGTATCGAAGCTATTATCAGCGAAACGCGCTAAGCCGTCATTGAGGTCTTGCTCGACAATGGATAAGCCATTGGAGATCGCCTCGTTGATTTTGTCTTCGTCAATCTCAAGCCCGTATCCAGTCACGCCGCGATTTTTTTGTAAATGGGCGAGCAGCTCACCGTTACCACAACCCAAGTCTAAAACGTGTGAGTTTGGAGCAATCCAGCGCTCGGCCAATTGATGATCCATTCTCATGAGCGCGCTCCTGATTCTTTATAACTGCTTTGATGATTGTTTTTCTTGCTGTTTTGATCGTTACTTTTTGACAGGCTATCTTTTGACTTATTCGCCGTGATAAAGGGAGCATTCAAAAACCCTCTGACCGCGCCCATATAACGTGGAATATCAAATAAAAATGAGTCATGGCCATGCGGTGCATCGACATTGATATAGCTGACTGGCTTACCAGTGGCCATCAGTGCATCGACGATTTCTTGTGAGCGCTCCGGTGCAAAACGCCAATCTGTGGTAAATGACACGATTAAATACTGGCATTGTGTATGGGCAAAGGCGGCTTTCAATGCCGTTAGCTCTTGCTGATGGATATCCTCGCTCTCATCTACGGCTGCTACCGCGTCCTTTGGTTCATTTTTTTGCGCAGGTTGTTGAGCGTCTTTGACTGACGCAGCAATAGAGTCTTTGAGCTGTGCTGATGATGCGGTAGGCACTGATGGATGTGATTGTTCTGATGACATTGATGGCTTTAATGGATAATCACGAGTCGGGTCAAAATAATCTAAAGCTTTGGTCATGAGCAGATAAGTATTGGCGTCGAAGTTCTCGCTAAAGCGTTCGCCTTGATAGCGTAGGTAGCTCTCGACTTGGAACTCAACATCGTAGCCATACATAAATTTGCCAGATTTTAAATCACGACCGAACTTGGCTTTCATCGCATCGTCGGTCAAATAGGTGATATGACCAACCATGCGTGCCAATATCAGCCCGCGACGAGGATAAGTGCCCGCTTGCAAATAGCGTCCGTCTTTAAAGTCGGGATCAGAAAGAATGGACTGGCGCGCCACTTCATTAAAAGCAATATTCTGGGCAGAGAGCTTAGGGGTACTGGCGATAATGACGCAGCGTTTTAACCGATTTGGATAGTCAACTGACCATTGCATGGCCTGCATGCCACCCATTGAGCCACCGACAATGGCATGCCAAACATCAATACCTAGACGGTCTGAGAGCATCGCTTGGGTCTTTACCCAGTCTTTAATCGTGATGAGTGGAAAGTCAGGGCCATAAACTGCTGCTTCGTTGGCCTGATTGTTTTTGTCTGAATTGTGCTGGTCTGAGCCGACACTTTCTGGATTAATCGTCGTTGGGCCAGTAGAGCCAAAACAGCTACCAATATTATTGACGCAGACCACATAAAATCGATTGGTATCGATGGCTTTGTTGGGGCCAATCATATTGTCCCACCAGCCCGCCTTTTTATCATCGGCATGATGAAAGCCTGCCGCGTGATGGCTGCCTGAAAGGGCGTGGCAAATGAGTATGGCGTTTGATTTGTCACTATTCAGCGTGCCGTAAGTTTCGACTATCAGATCAAATGACGGCAAAGTGCGATTACACTCTAAGGTCAACGGCTCGGCGAAATGAAAATTCTGGGGAGTAACGATGCCCACCGAATTAGATTTATTTGTGGGGGACTGGTCACTGGTATTATCAGGGCGTGCGTTCAAATCTACCTCGCAAGACAACAATCATCAATAAAATAAGAAGGGGACTATGTCGACGGACTGTTTTATCGACATTTTTTTAAACGGTTTTTGTCTACACTGTTTCTTTGTTTGACAATGTGCTTGCCTATTGTATGGCGATGCGCGTATGAGTACAACCTTCGAAAGTAGTCTTTCGAGCTTAGTTTTTATAGCAAGTAAATAATGGATAAAATCTATGGTTCACCACTGCGTATCAAATTGTATAAAGACACTTTTGCAATGCGTAGCCAATGGATAAAATGCTACACTAACATGGTGTTACTTTAATCATGTCTTAATAATCCTATCTCTAACAACCTGACCATAAAATAGTGCTGCTATGAAACCTGAACTGCCCCCACGTATTGCCGTCTTACTTGTTAACCTTGGTACACCAGATGAGCCGACTGCGCCTGCTGTGCGACGTTATCTTAAACAGTTTTTATCAGACCCACGAGTGATTGAGATTCCCAAGTTTTTATGGGCAATTATCCTTAATATTTTTGTGTTGCCAAGTCGTCCTAAGCGTGTGGCCAAAGCCTATGCCAGTATTTGGGAAGGTGATTCGCCCATTCGTAAGATATTAAACAGCCAAGTTGAGATGCTAGAGCCACGCTTGGCCGATAGTGTCGCCCCATTTCGGGTTTCTGTACACTCTGCGATGAGCTATGGCAATCCTGGATTGCCTGATGTGATGGATACTTTGCGTGATGAAGGTGTTGACCATTTTGTTATCTTGCCATTGTTTCCACAGTATTCCGCATCTTCTGGCGGCGCGGTCTATGATGCGCTGACCAAGTGGACGCTTAAGCAACGTAATTTGCCAAATTATACGATAGTCAAAGATTACTTTGCCCATCCGTTATATATTCAGGCGTTGGCCGATTCGATTCGCCGTTTTCAAGCAGAGCATGGCAAACCTGAAAAGCTGATGTTTAGCTTTCACGGTATCCCGCAGCCTTATGCCGATAAAGGTGACCCGTATCCTAAGCGCTGCAAATGTACCGCAGCGCAAGTCGCCCAGGCGCTTGGCTTAAAAGACGATGAATGGATTATCAGTTTCCAGTCGCGCTTTGGTAAACAAGAGTGGGTGAAACCTTATACTGACGTGGTATTAGAGGATTGGGGCAAGTCTGGTGTGCGCTCAGTACAAGTGATTAGTCCGGCATTCTCAGCGGATTGTTTAGAGACGCTAGAAGAACTGGCCATTGAAAACCGTGATAACTTTCTCAGTGCAGGCGGGCAAGAGTATCATTATATTCCCGCCTTGAACCTCGATGAGGCGCATATCGACTTGCTTGAAGCATTAAGTGCGCCATTGGTAAAAGGCTGGGCGGGAACGCTAGATGGTTGGGCATAATTGATTGAATTTTAAAATCATAAAAAAATACCGGACTTAACGTTCGGTATTTTTTTATCTACATAATTGTAGGATACGACTTATGAAATAAAGTTGGGATTTTATCCATTGACAGGTAAACTATGGCGGAATAAAGTTTTCTAATCACATTTGTTAGCCTTTTTGCCGCCTAAACTTATCTTTGAGGATAAATATGTCCATTTCTAATAGCTCAGATGCCCATGTATCATTACAAAAACCCAATGGTCAACCGCCAAACCTACCACCAACTGACGAGTATGGCAGCCCATTACCACAGTTACTAGCAAGCCCACGAAAGTGCGATGCAGCGGCTGGTATGAGCTGGATTATTAAAGCGTTTGGATTGTTTAAAGATCAACCGTTATTATGGTTTGGTATGAGTGTGACCTTTTTGGTCATTGTTGGTATTGCGTCTTCCGTGCCTTTATTAAACGTCCTAATCATACCGAGCGTATTTATGTTTATTGCTGGTATTATCAAAGGAGCGGCGGCACAATCACAAGGGGCTGAGCTACGTTTTGACCATCTGTTTTCAGCATTTAAAAGCCATTGGCAGCCACTATTAATCCTGGGCTTGTTGTATTTAGTCGGTGTCATTATTTGTATGATTCCGCTATTTATCGCCATGGGTAGTATGATTTTTTCTATGATGTCAGGTGGTATGGGCAGTAGTTATGGGGCGATGAACGATATTTCTTTAGGCGGTATTTTCTTTGGTTACCTGTTGACCATGCTGCTCATGATACCGCTTTATATGGCACTGTGGTTTGCGCCAGCATTGGTGGTCTTACATAACCTTGAGCCGATCGCTGCGATGAAAAAAAGTTTCGCAGCAGGCAAGGCTAATATCCTACCTATGTTGGTATATGGCTTAGTCTGTGTGCTTTTATTGCCTATTCTGATTATATTGACCTTGGGATTGGGCGTGTTTTTAGTAATGCCAGTTATGCTGCTCACGTACTATACCAGTTACCGTGATGCCTTGACTGATCAGCCATTATCAGCAGTGTAGCAAGTATTTTATGCCCCATAGAAAAGCACGCTTCTATACTGAGCGTGCTTTTTTTATTAGGGTCTGTTTTTATTAGGACGCTAGCGAACGGCTGTTCTATAAATCATCGTTATTAGTATGTTCTGCCGCCTCTCTATCAGCGATATCGACAATATTTGGATAGTCGCTGTCATCTAAATTATCATCGACCAACACTTCATCGACGCGCGCTTCATCAGTGTTTTGGCGATGCATAGGTGTCAATCCTTGCGTAGCATCTGTACCGACTTCTGAGTTGTCAAATCCTGCGCTATTGTCAATCACGTCATCGTTATCAATCGTGTGTAGCATCGGATTGTCTAAATCAATTTCTTGACTGTTATCATTGAGGTTGGTGTCACCTTCAATATGATCCATTGCTTCTGGTAGCGGGCTCTTTGAATTGTCCATAATGGTGTCCTTATTATCGATGGCTTTTATTAATGATTTTTATTAATGGTTTTAATGATTATTGATTGTTATTAATATTTATAGTCGATGAACAGTAAAACTAGTACGGCTGTATTAGTGTGCTAGTGGTATAAATTTTTCTGGTGTGCTGCATACGCAGAGGCTGCACAAAATTCATCCCAGTAGCACTGTAGTAATTCTCAGGTGTTTTGACTATATGTATCAAAATCAGTGTGACGCGTTATGGTGAATACTGGTAGTAGTAAGGTGTCACAGGATGTTCAAAAAATGTAAGACTGTCAGTGAAATTAGGATATGCCCTAGTAAAATAAGAAGGCTTTGTATGTTATCTCCCCATAAATTACTGCTTAGCACCTCGTTGGTCAGTATCGCAGTAGGTATGACAGCTTGTGAGCGCCAAAATTTCGATAACGCTGATATCGAGATGGATGAAGCCGCTGCAAAACAGCCACTGGTGCTAGATACTAAATTACCAAAAGCCACGACGATAATAGATTGCGCGCAATTGACTCCGAAACAAACGCTTATGGTAAAAGGCCACAGCGCACTCAGTCAAAACTGTGATTTGACAGAAAAGTCGATACGCTTTGAGTTAAACGATTCACATAGCTCGCTTGACTGTCAGGGGGCACTGCTCAGTACCCACGCTGATGATTCCTCAAAAGCTAGTGCGATTACGATTAAACCCAAAACAGATAGCGCCATCGAAGATATCACGGTGGCTAATTGTCATGTGAATGGCTATGGTCACGCGCTACATATCCGCCAATATAGCCAACCCAATCAGCGTTACGCGCGCGGCTTAATCGACTCTGCCGCCAATCGCAATCTTGCCCCAAGCGATATTAATGTGATTAATGTCAGTAGTCGCAACAGTATCAATAGCGGCATGTTCGTCGGTGACCATGTGCATGACAGCACTTTTGATAAAGTACGCATCCAAAACGCAGGGACCGTCGGGCTATATTTAGAATTTGGTAGCCGCGACAATGTGATCAAAAACTCAGTGTTTATCGGTAATGGCTTTCGCCGTTTTAAACCCAATCGTGAAGCTATCGCGATTGATTCATCGAGCAACAACCGTATCGAAAGTAACCAGTTTATTCATAACGGTGCAGGTAGTATCTTGCTGTATCGCAATTGCTTCGAGCATGCCGATGATCCAACACGGAGCAATCATTTTAAGCGTACCGAGTCCAGTCGCGACAATGTTATTAGCAATAATACTTTTCGTGATGAGCAGATCGGTGTTTGGGTGGCATCGAGACAATCACGCAATCTAAAAGGCTTTGAGTGCGGTGCTTATTTGCTGAAACAAACCCCATTTTCAAGCTATCATTTAGACAGTGCCAAAGACAGTAAAGTTATTAATAATTATTTTGAACAAGTGCAGCAAGGGATTATTGTTGAGGATGATGGCACACAGATTAATGACAACCAGTTCGCAGCCACTGTAAGTATGCCTATTAGCATTGGTTCTAAAGTCCGTGAAGATAGCGAGGCTGGAGCAGTTATAAATACGTCGATTAAAAACAATATATTTACTGATAAAACGACTGAGCAAGCCATTAGTATCAGACCAGCAAGCAAAACGGCTACCAAAATTAGGTAGCCGCTTAAATGCTGTAACGTCATTTATATGGTTTCTTCTATTTATTTAGTACCGATTTTACTATTAACAAAGCGCATTAGTGAATCCGGCGCTACCTGCGAAGCTGTATGTAGCATTTTAGCGGGAAAGCCAATAGGGTAATGGGTGCGTGAAATCTTACGATTCGGTTTGCTGCTTAGTTTACATAAAGTTTTGGCGACATCATCGACGGTTAAGTTAATGCCTAGACGGTCGATACTGGTAACTTCAATGTCTTTGGTCATGTCGGATTTTACCCATAATGGCATGACGTCAATTACCTTGATGCCAAGCTCAGCATACTCAATATTTAATCCTTCGGTTAACCCACGTACAAAGAACTTGCTGGCAGAGTACGGCGCAACTTCAGACTGACCATAAATAGCCGATGCCGAAGAGACGTTAATAATTTTGCCGTCATCACTATCCGCCAAATGAGAGGCTAATTTATGACAGCCGATGAGGACGCCTTTACAGTTAATATCAATCAATGACAATTGCTTATCCAAGTCTGTATTGGGTAACGCGCCACTCACCAATACGCCAGCATTATTAATTAAGGTATCGATACCATCAAAATTATCAAGCATATGATCGATGGCAGTATCCCACGCCTCAGGATCAGTAACATCAAGGTGACCATGGATGACACGATTCTTTTTCAGCGCTTTTTTAAACGCTTTATCATTGACCGCGCGCTCAAGCTCAACCGTATCAATATCAAAAAGTCCAACGCTATGACCTTTAGCAACCAATCGCTTGGCCGTCGCCAAACCGATACCGCGTGATGCACCTGTGATTAATATATTCATAATGACTCGCTTAATAGTTAATAGTGGTTATTAATAATAGTTGAATAGGAATACTGTGCTAGATAAAGTCTCTATTTAAATCGAGACTTTTTAAATAGAGGTTTTTTAAATAGAGACTTTATCTAAAATTTTATTTAAGTCTTCAGCTGTCTATGTATTTAACTATATATTTATTTCCCATAGAAAATCCAACTATTGTTCTTGTATTTTACTTTTAGTATACCAAACGATACATAAAAGGTTCGCGCGGCGATAAATAGTATATAGGTAGTTCTATATAAAACTGATACGTTGGTAGCCACGTGCTACTGTTATAAGTTTTTCTTGCTTGCTGTTCACAGGCGTGACAGAGGCTGCCAAAAAATTACTCCAGCAGCATTTGTATCGGTTTGAAAGTGAATCAACTATAACTGCTAATACGCGTTATGCTTTACATGGTGAAGATGATTTATGTGACAGGTATTCCTCAAAATCAATGAGTTTAAACTGCCATAAATAAACCAATGCAATCGCATAAACTCCTGTTTCTGCTAATTCTTCTACGATTTCACCAATGCTTTCAGGAATGATAATATAATTTTCGCCCATATATTCTAGTATTGCCAATGCGATTATGCTGGCATATACAGCGATGGGTACGGAGCGTAATACGGCCCAAAGGTAACGCCACGAGTAAGCCAGTAAACCAACAATCAGCAAATAAACCACGGTAAGAATTGCATCTTCCCACCAATCATAAGAATGATTTAAAAATGAAAAACCACTAGAAATGAATAGGTCTGGCACATAGTTTAACTCACGGCGAATCACCGCGAAAAACACCAGTACTGCCGCTAACCAAAAGGCTCGAATTTTTTGACATGGTCTGTCGTATAGCCCTGTAGTAAATACTGCAAGCAACGTAGCAAACAGGCGAATAAAATAATAATGCCAGGGACTTCGATGATGCCATCTGAACTTAAAATAGGAAACTCCTGGTTTTTGAAGAATAAAAAGTGAGCGCAAAGGCTCACTTTAAACCGAAACTTATCCCATTATATACAACTTAATGGTTGGTTATTATAACGCCAGTATGTACTTTATGTTGTTAGTTAATATAACCAATTAGTCATGGATTGCCGTTAACGTAGCGAGCCTAATGCGCTTCATCCCAATTCTGACCACTATCTGTTTCGACCAATAGCGGCACAGCAAAGTCGACAGTCCAGCCTTTTTCAACAGCTGTAGCTTTCAATACATCTTGCATCGCGTCGGTAATCAATTGACTGATTTCATCGACCTTATCTGTATCGACTTCAAACACCAGTTCATCATGGACTTGCAGCAGCATTTTTGCTTGCTCTTTTGGCAGCACTTTATCGACGGCAATCATCGCCAGCTTAATCAAATCAGCAGCGGAGCCTTGTAGTGGAGCATTAATCGCCGCGCGCTCAGCGCCTTGCTTGACCATACGGTTGCTATGGGTGATATCAGGTGTGTAAAGTTTACGACCCAATATCGTCTCGACATAGCCTTGCTCATGAGCACTGGCGCGAGTATTAATCATATAATCTTTCACACCGGGGTAACGCTCAAAGTACATATCGATATAGTCTTGCGCCTCACTACGGCTCATCTGTAGCTGTTTGGCTAGGCCAAAAGCACTCATGCCATACAGCAGACCAAAGTTAATGGCTTTGGCATTACGGCGCTCGGTTGAGGTAACCTCCGCGACATCCTTACCTAATACCTCAGCAGCAGTGGCTGCGTGAATATCCAAGCCTTCATTGAAGGCGTCAGTCAGGTTTTTATCCCCTGAAAAGTGCGCCATCAAACGCAATTCAATTTGTGAGTAATCCGCTGCCAAAATAACACGACCTTCTGGGGCGATAAAAGCTTGGCGAATCAGACGCCCAGTGGCGGTACGAATCGGAATGTTTTGTAAGTTAGGATCCGTCGAAGATAAACGTCCAGTGCTGGTCAGCGCTTGATGATAGCTGGTATGTACGCGGTCAGTCGCGGCATCTGCGACATTATCCAGCGCATCAGTATAGGTGCTTTTAAGCTTAGACAGCCCGCGATATTCTAGGGTGATATCGACTAATGGGTGGTCGATTTTTGATAATACCGCTTCACCAGTAGAGTACTGACCAGACTTGGTCTTTTTGCCGCCAGCAACGCCTAGCTTTTCAAATAGCATCTCACCAAGCTGCTTCGGTGAGCCGAGATTAAATTCTTCACCAGCCAGCTCATAAGCCTGCTTTTCTAGCGCAATGATTTCTTCGTCAAAACGTTGCGATAGCTCGTTCAAAAATGAGCGTTTGATTAAGATACCGCTTGCTTCCATTTGGCACAGTATCTCTGCCGTTGGAATTTCCAGTTCCTGTAGCAATTTAGCGTTATTGGCATCGTTAGCCAGCTCGACGCTGAACACCTCAAACAATTGATAAGTGATATCGGCATCTTCGCAAGCATAATCGCTGGCGATATCGATAGTCACTTGATCAAAGGCGACTTGTTTAGCGCCTTTACCCGCGACATCTTCATAGCTGATGGTTTGGGTTTGTAGATAATGACGCGCCAAATCATCCATACCGTGACGGGTAATCGCGGCATTAATGACATAGCTGGCAAGCATGGTGTCCATCGCCCAGTTATTAGGGCTAGAATGAATAGCACCGACTAAATCGATATCATAAGTACTAAGAATATGAGCGTCATACTTTAAGTGCTGACCAATTTTGCCGATTTGTGGGTTTTCTAAAATGGGCTTTAAGCGTGCCAATACCGTTTCGCGGTCGAGTTGCTTTGCCGTTAGTTCGTCGTCTTCTAAGCGGTGAGTCAGCGGTACATAATAAGCTTCATGTGCTTGCACCGCAAACGACAGACCGACGATTTGTGCCTCGCGCCAATAGACGCTAGTAGTTTCGGTATCAATGACAAAATGCGGAGCCGCTTCTAATAATTCAATCAAACTATCAAACGCAGGCTCATCTAAAATGGTATGCCACGCCTTATCATGGTTTTTGCTGTCTTTGATATTATCAATCTTGGTCGATTGCAAAGATTTAGCGATTTGTGCTTGTGATTCAGCATCCGCTTGGCTGTCAGCGACACTTTGCGAGCCATTAGCGTTGGCTGGATGGTTTGGGTGATCGAGAGAGGCCAGCTCGTTTCTAAACTCAAGCTCGTTATATAACTCGCGTAACTCATTTATATGAGCACTCGGATCGGTATTGATTTTTAAATCGTTCCAGTCTTGACCGATGTCTAGGTCCGTGACGATGGTCGCCAGTTTGGCATTGAACGGGATATCATCGGCGTGCTCAATTAAACCCTTGGCACCGCGACCTTTAATAAAACCGATGTGCTTGAGCATATTGTCGATATCACCGTATTCAACCAGTAGGTCTTTCGCGGTTTTTTTACCGATACCAGGCACGCCTTTGATACCGTCAGAGGCGTCACCCATCAAGGTCAAAAAATCAATCATTTGGTTGGGATTAATACCAAATTTATCGATGACCGCTGCGGTGTCGGTTACTTTACCGGTAAAGCTGTCTTCCAGTATCACGCAGTCATTGACCAGCTGCATCATGTCTTTGTCACCCGTTGAGATGACCACGTGATGACCTTGTTCAACCGCGCGATGGGCAAGTGTCCCAATGATATCATCAGCTTCTGCGCCTTCGATGCGTAACAGCGGAAGACCTAACGCCGTCACCAAACGATGGATATAAGGAATTTGTTCTACCAGCTCTATGTCGATGGGTGGACGGGCGGCTTTATAATCAGGTGACATATGATGGCGAAAGGTCGGTGATTTGGTATCAAAGCAAACCGCCATATGGGTCGGGTGGTAACGGCGCATCAGTTTGAGCAGCGCATTGAGCGTGCCACGGATGGCGTTGGTTATCAGACCTTGCGAGTTTTGCATGGTTTTGGGTAGGGCGTGATAAGTGCGAAACAGATAATAAGAGCCATCAACCAAAATAAAGGGAGGCTGGTCTTTGTCGACGTGACTGGTGTCCATGGTCGCTACATTGGGCATGGTGTCGAAGTTTGGCAAGTTTTTAGGATCGAGTGCTTGATGGGAATTGTGGTTACTGTCTGAGCTAGGGTCGGTCATATGGTCAGTCATAAAAGTCACTTATCAGCTATTAGATAAAAATATACGCTTATTATAGCGATAAAATCAGTGTGTGCCGAATCGCTTAAAAATTACGATGTATACGAGCATTAATGATGCCCATCGTTAAAATAAAAATAGTTCAATGAGACAAAAAAAGAACCCAGCGCTAACTGAGTTCTTTTCTTTCTTTACCGATACCATCATTATTAAGGACCGATAGTATCGTTATTAAGGGCTTATTTTACTTCTGAAGTCACTTCGCTATCAATATTGCCATGGGTAGCTTTAGAGTATGGGCAAACTTTATTGGCTTTTTCGACTAGCTTTTGGAACTCATCCGCTGATAGCTCTGTATTTTCAGCTACAACGTGAATTTTTACCGCTAATTGAAAATCTAGACCTTCACCTTTCATTAAATCTACCGATACCTCAGTCGTAGAATCAAACTTTGCTTTTTCTTCGCCTTTAACTGCAGCAAGCGCACCATCGAAGCAAGCCGCGTAGCCCATGGCAAATAACTGCTCTGGATTATTGCCATCTTTACCAGAACCGGGTGCAACCATATTAATCGTTAAATCACTGTCTTGAAGACTGGCATTACCGGTACGACCGCCGGTAACCGTGCCTTTAGTAGAATATAATGTTTTCATAACACATCCTTTGTTGTTGGTTTTTTATATTGAAGTAGTCACTTATATGATGCTATTTAGCATAGCAAATAATCAGTTTGGCGCAAGGGCTCCGTAGTAAGCATATACTGTAAGTTTGTAAGTGAGCCTTGTATAAAATTATCTAGATTGAGCAAACCACCGCCATGAAAACCTAACGGGTATAAGTAATAAGCATATTAATGTAAACTAATGATTTAGACACTCGTAGTAAAACCACCAAAATAGGTGATAAAAATCTTAATTATAAAGGCGTTTTCTAATGGATTGTTCGTTGAATAAACTGATTGTTTTACCCGGTATTTTCTCTTTAATGGCTTTGGCCCTTGTTGGCTGCGGAGAAGAAGACAATATTTATGGGTCGGGCAGTAGTAACAAGATTACCTTGACCAGTTTTGCGAACAGTTATGACAGTCAGGCGAACGAGAGTGCGATTGCGCGTATTGATGAGACCTACCGTAGTGGCGCGCGTGAAATCAAGCAAAAAAATATCGTTAATAGTTATAGCAACCAAAGCCTGAATACCTTAGATAGAACGGTGTTGGCTGATAACTTCGAAGGTCGTCTGGAAAATAAAGATATTGAAGTTAATGGCCGCACGGTCAGACGGCCTATTTATGAAGAAAACAGCAATAATAAATTAAACTACGAAACCACTTATAAAACGCTTGATCTGTCAGGTGTGCAGGCGAACAGTTATAACGCTGGCAGCAATATCAATAACAGTCGTGGTATTGTCACCGACTTAAACAATTATTCTAATATTCCAAGCAATGCAGAATTTCCAGCGGGCTCGGTCTGCTATATTCCAGTGGTTAAAAGCGAGCGCTCGTTTTTAGCATTCAATGAGAAAAACAAGACGGGATACTCATCACTTAATAAATGGGTGGATGCTGCCGAAGAACGTTTCAGCGACAATAGAGAGGTCGGGACGTATGAGTTTGGAGTTGGATTTGGCAATAAACACAAAGCGGCGCAAGTGACGTTTTTTGAGTACAAAAATCAGCCTGCGTATCAGTACAATGGTGTCGAGTATAGCAATGAAATCTACGAGGCCAATTATGTGGCCAAAGGCAGTACCGATCCGAATACCAACAGTTTTCGCGGTGTGGTAGATTGCACGATAGTCAATGAGGTGGCAGGAGATTTCTTAACCGATCAAATCAAGCGCTATTATTAATAGTTATGCTATAGGTCTTCATATTAAAAAGCTGACAGCACTCTCTTGAATAGAGAGTGTTTTTTTATGCGCTAATTCTGCACCCTGCCGCTAAATCCGCTACAATAAGCCCATTATTTATTCTATTTATTGAAATTACTGCCTAAAAGAAAGTTACTGTCTAAAAGACAGACTTTTTAAAGTTAAGGTTGAAGCCAAAAATTATGAGTGTAGATTCAAAGAAATTAAACCAAGAAGTCGCCAAACGCCGTACCTTTGCCATTATCTCGCATCCCGATGCGGGTAAAACCACCATGACTGAAAAACTACTGTTATGGGGTCAAGCCATTCAGGTGGTAGGTGAAGTTAAAGGTCGCAAAACCGATCGTCATGCGACGTCAGACTGGATGAGCATGGAGCAAGAGCGTGGTATTTCGATTACCACCTCGGTCATGCAGTTCCCTTATAAAGACCATGTGGTCAACTTATTGGATACACCAGGTCACGCCGATTTTAGTGAAGATACCTATCGTACTTTGACCGCCGTCGATAGTGCGCTGATGATGGTCGATGGCGCAAAAGGTGTCGAAGAACGAACCATCAAGTTGATGGAGGTGTGCCGGATGCGCGACACGCCCATTATTTCGTTTATCAATAAACTCGATCGCCAGATTCGTGAGCCGCTTGAGCTATTGAGTGAAATCGAAGCCGTGTTAAAAATCAAATGTATTCCCGTGACTTGGCCGATTGGTATGGGGCAGGATTTCGTTGGGGTTTATCATTTGACCGAAAACAGAACTTATCTGTATGAAAAAGGTCATGGCGGTGAAATTACCGTGGCTGAAACTCGCGAAGGTTATGATTATCCTGATATCCGTGAGCGTCTCGGTAAGCTGATGTTTGATGCCTTTGAAGAGTCGCTTGAGCTGGTGCAAATGGCGCTAGAGGATTTCAGTGTCGAAGCCTTTTTAGCGGGCGAGATGACGCCTGTATTGTTTGGCACAGCCCTCGGTAACTTTGGTGTCAATATGGTGCTTGATACGCTGGTGAAGTATTCACCACCGCCAAAAGCCCATCCAACCAACGAGCGGGAAGTAGCGGCAACAGAAACCAATTTTAGTGGTTTTGTGTTTAAGATTCAGGCCAATATGGATCCGCGTCACCGTGACCGTATTGCTTTCTTACGTGTCTGTTCAGGCAAGTACGAAAAAGGCATGAAAATGAAGCACGTGCGTTTGGGCAAAGACGTACGTATTGCCGATGCCTTGACCTTTTTGGCGGGTGACCGTGAAGCATTAGAAGAGGCTTATCCGGGTGATATTATTGGTCTGCATAATCACGGTACGATTTCTATTGGCGATAGCTTTACCGATGGTGAAGAGCTAAACTTTACTGGTATTCCACATTTTGCGCCTGAACTGTTCCGCCGTGTGGTGCTCAAAGACCCGCTGAAATCGAAAGCCTTACAAAAGGGTTTGCAGCAGCTTAGTGAAGAGGGCGCAACACAGGTATTTATGCCGCAGATTAATAATGACTTAATTTTGGGTGCGGTTGGTGTGCTACAGTTTGAGGTCGTCGCCCATCGCCTGAAAGAAGAGTACAAAGTTCAATGTATTTTTGAGCCGGTATCGATTGCCACAGTGCGCTGGATTCACTGTGATGATGAAGTGGCGCTAGCGAAGTTTAAGAAGAGAGCCCACGACCAGTTATCGATAGATGGCGGTGGTTATTTGACCTATCTTGCCCCTTCACGAGTCAACTTGCAATTGATGCAAGATCGCTACCCAGAAGTGACCTTTAGCAATACCCGCGAGCACTAAATTACTATTTTCACTATGCCGTTTATCTTTTAAGACACGCCAGCCGTGTCTTTTTTATTAGCTATGGTTTACGTACGACACTATAAAAAGGAGCGTTCAGGAGACGATAGCCTCATAAAAACACAAACAGTGTTCCTACAATACAGAGTGGTTGTTACGGTAGAATATCAATAAATCTTATCTGTATAATAAAGAGGCTATATGAAACCTGTCACCCAACTTCATACTCATAAGTCAGAACTATCCAAGCAATTAGCTTTGAGGACTGGCTGGCTTCGTCTAGCCTCTCTATTGGGTAGTGGAGTGCTACTTGGCACATTGAGCTTGTCAGCACATGCTGGCAGTCTAATTAGTCACACCGATTATTTGGATTATGAATTGCCTAAAGAAACACAAGAAAAATGTGTAGAGCGTGAAAATTGTCCAGATATTGAGATTAAATACCTCAAAACCAATCACCAGTGGATAAATGCGATCACCAACGAGCGTATCAATCATTTAGTCGTCAATAGCAAGCCCACTGAATCCGCACCCATTACTTCCAAGAGTAACCAAGCAGACGTTAAAGCTGCTATTGATGATTTTGTCACCTCGCAGTTTGCTGATTTACCCGAAGACAGCGTATTTGTTTATAACTTAATGGTGACGCCTGAATACTTAGGTCACGTCAACGACTTAGAAACCTTTGAGATAAACTCTTACGTCTTTACCGGTGGCGCTCACGGCATGCCTTATAGTGAGTATTTGGTTTTTGATCAAAAGTCCAAAAAGCAAATTCAGTTGGCAGACATGCTACAACCTGGCAACAAATCAAAATTCAAAGTATTGGCCTATAACGCTTATAAAGACTGGGTGAAAACGGTCGATGAAGACGTCGCCAGTTATGAGAAAAACTGGCCGTTTACCCTCAGCGATAATATCACCGTGACCGACAAAGGCATCGATATTCGTTATCAGCATTACGTGATTGGTCCATATGCTTATGGCATGCCGGTGCTTAGTATCCCCTATAGCAAGCTTAGTGGCGTTATCAAACCCCGATTTATTGCTAAATAATTAAGACAATAACACCATCATATTGACGATAATAATTTAACGAAAACCATTGGATATTTTATAAAAAATAAGGAGTGATAGCATGACGAACCCTACAGGTAAGGTAGATACAGCAGTAACGAACACGTGGCAGCTTAATGCTTTGACAGAAGCGTTGGGTGACTTGACTTTGACGGTCGATGACAGCTTGTCTGTCGGACGTGGTAGCGATAATGATGTGGTGCTCGGTAGCAAACAAGTATCGCGTAATCATGCGCTCCTGAGCGTATTGGACGGTCAGTTATATGTCAAAGATTTGGACTCGTCCAATGGTACATTTATTAATGAGCAACGTATCGAAGGCAATAAATCGAGTTTGTTGCAAGTGAATGATAAGATTGGTTTTGCAAGCTTTAGTTTTCAGGTAAATGCGCCTGTTGCTGCTACCGAGCCTGAGGTACTGCAACCAGTAACCACTGCTGAAAGTGCAGCGGCTAGTATGGATACTGATACTGAGGTATTGGCCGCTCAGCCCGTTGCTGAAGAAAATATTATTGAAGAGGCCGTTATTGAAGAGCGCGCGGTCAACCAAGCTCCTGTGACAGAAACGGAATCTGCAACTAACGAATCGGTAGTGAAAGAAACAGGCATTGAAGAAGTTCTACAGACGGCAGATAATGTGGAAGCTGACCCTGTTGACACTGTATCTAAGACAGCAGACCACCTTAACACAAGCGCCCCGACGACCAATACCACTCAATCGCCTGATCCACAGCCACAAGAGCCGGTTATTAAAGAAACAGGTATTGATGAAGTTTTGTCATCTGCAGAAGCCGTAGAGGTAGAAACAGAAACAGCACCGCTAGCAGCAGCTAATAACTCGCCAGCAGTGGAGCAGCCAGTTGTACGTGAAGAGCCAGTTGTGCAACCTGAGCAGGATAAAACCACGAAAACCGCCCTGCAAGAAGAAGCGGATCCTGATGTGTTACGAGCCAAGCAAGCGGCTACTGCACAGTTTTCAGGCACGGCCAATCTAGGACAACCTCGGGATCTTGGTACCGAAGGTAATAACGCAATGGATCAGGCCATCAGTAATCCAGCGACTGCAAAACCAGCAGAGAAAAAGCCCAGCGGCAGTTGGTTTATATGGATATTTGTGGCCATTATCATTATTGGATTGGCGCTGTGGTTATTTAACATGGGCGGCGCGTAACCCCGTTTTCTAATACTTTTCACAGTTAGACTGTGAGAGTTTTTTTCTATAGCGTCAACATTCAATAGAGTGTTGACGCTATATTGTATCTGTACCTTCACTGTTATTTTACTGTTTTTATTTTGACCAGTATCTTGTTAGAGAGCATTACTATGATGACCTTTGAGGAATATCAAGCGTTTAAAGACCGTGGCTTTAGTCATGCACCACTGATAAAAAAACGTCTCATGGATGCACAGACGCCAGTATCTGTATTTTCTAAAGTACGTGATTTAAATGGTTCCGCGTATCTCTTTGAGTCTGTCGTAGGCGGTGAGCGCTGGGCACGATATTCGATGATTGGCTTGGGTAGTGATCTTATCTTGCAGTATGCAGATGGTCATATGACGGTCAAAGACAACGACAATATTGATGTAAATGCAGTAGAAGACCCGTTTGACTATATTCGTAAACTGATGGCGCAGTATAAGATGCCAACGGCAGAGGATATAGCGACATTACCGAGCTTTAGTGGCGGTTTGGTCGGCTACTTCGGTTACGACATGGTACGTGTTATTGAGCCAAGCGTGGGTTTGTCTGATGCGCCCAACCCAATATCAATGCCAGACATGTGGTTGATGCTCTCAATGAGCGTGATTGTTTTTGACAGCTTAGAAAACACTTTGTCTATCATTGTTTATGCCGATTGTAATACCGAAGATGGCTACAGTAATGCCATCCGTGAGCTAGAAAAAATAGAAGATAAACTAGCAGAAATGCCAAATTTGAGCGCTCCCGTGATGCCGACGCCGACGTTTACCTCACAAACAGCTTTGGAGGCATACAGTAACGATGTCAATAAAATAAAAGACTACATTTCAGCGGGCGATGTTATGCAAGTTGTCCCTGCTCAGCGTTTGACCGCTGATTATACTGGCGACTCACTGGCTGTTTATCGCGCCCTACGGTTTTTAAATCCCTCACCGTATCTGTTTTTGGTACATGGTTATACGCTAGATGACCATAAGCGTTTTGATATCATTGGGGCATCACCTGAGATACTATCGCGGGTTGAGGATAGTAAAGTCACCGTACGACCATTGGCAGGCACTCGCAAGCGTGGTCGAGATACAGCGGAAGACTTAGCGCTTGAGCAAGAATTGCTTAATGACGAAAAAGTGATAGCGCAGCATCAAATGCTCATTGATTTGGGTAGCAATGACATTGGCCGCGTTTGTGAGCATGGTAGTGTCAAAGTTACTGAAAAGATGTTTATCGAGCGCTATTCACAAGTGATGCATCTTGCTTCTAATGTTGAGGGGACAATACTGCCTGATAAGGATGCACTGGATGTTTTTTGCGCGACCTTTCCTGCGGGCACGTTATCAGGCATACCCAAAATCCGCGCCATGCAAATCATTGATGAGATAGAGCCAGTACGTCGTACAGTCTTTGGCGGCGCGGTTGGTTATCTGGGCTGGCATGGAAATATGGATACCGCCATTGCTATACGTACTGCAGTCAGGCGTCGTGGAAAAATCCATATCCAAGCAGGTGCTGGGATCGTCGCCGATTCTGTACCAGAAACAGAGTGGGATGAAACCCACAAAAAAGCGTTGGCACTAATAAAAGCGGTGAAAATGGCGTGTAATGGTTTGCGTATTCGTTGAGTATTTAATAAAGAAAGCAGTTGTACATAGTAAAGACCTCAAAAGTGGTTATTTTTATTATAAAAAAATAGCAGCATAATCAACTCCTTGAGGGTTATTATGAAAATAATCGCAAAAAAGATAAAAAAGGGCTTGCGTCTTTCAAAAAATTTGATAGAATAGCCACCACTTTGAGAGAACAAGCCGACTTAGCTCAGTTGGTAGAGCAACTGACTTGTAATCAGTAGGTCGCCAGTTCGATCCCGGCAGTCGGCACCATTTATCTTTTCTTTCAAAGTAGCTTTTTATAAAATTGTCTTAAATTAAAGTCATTTTTGTTCAAAGCAATCTAAGGTGGGATTGGGGAGCGGTCAAACCCAACAGACTGTAAATCTGTCGCGAAAGCTTCGAAGGTTCGAATCCTTCTCCCACCACCATATTTTTTATAAGTTTGTCATAGCGCCAAGCATACTCTATATACTTAACGACTCTCGATTAGAGTCTCTTTGCATAAGAGTAATTGCGGGTGTGGTATAATGGTAACACCTTAGCCTTCCAAGCTAATGACGCGGGTTCGATTCCCGCCACCCGCTCCATATAATCACTATCGCAAAAACTATCAACAATTCATCACGACAGTCAGTTTATTAGTGCTGTATCGTGATATTTTTTTAGTAACCCTACGGGTTGTTTACTGTAGTTATTAAAAGCCTGCTCATATAGCTCAGCGGTAGAGCACTCCCTTGGTAAGGGAGAGGTCTTGAGTTCAATTCTCAATATGAGCTCCATTTATTATTTCAGCTTTTTTACTGCATTTATATAATTTTGCGTCGATATCGAAATTACAGAATATTGAAAAATACAAAGTTAGTGTGGCAGGTAACAATTCAAAGGTGACACTGAGGTGTTGCCTTTTAGTGCTGTCAATTTATTAATGCACTACAGTAAGATAAAGTCGTGCAACAGCGTAACGATATAATACCTTGCAATGTTCAAGAGATTGAAAAGCAAGTATAATGTCGCTATATATTCTATGGGCTATAGAATATAAATGCATAGATAGATAATAGTAGAGCGACTAAATATTTTTAGTAGATAAGCCATAGCGTCAACGGTTTGATGGTTTTACATGCATCATGAGCCGTCAAACAGCTATTTACCGATCTTACTGTTTATTATTTTTTAAGCATAAAGATTCA